>CAZBDD010000141.1:0-4861 GCA_964490475.1 uncultured Desulfovibrionaceae bacterium | reverse complement strand
CAGCAATGGTTTTTTGTACCTTATTTTGCGACATGATATTCCTCCTTATACAAAGTACGTTCCTTAGCAGATAACTTTTTTTTTGTAAATGTATATGCATGCGGCAATAAAAATAGATAGTTTTTATCTTTTGCTAATTTTCAAGGCAAAAGAGCCTAGCCATACGCCTAAAAATCAATCTTGGACATTTTGCGCACTTTGCGGTATGAGCATGCAAAACAACTTTAAGTAATAAGGTACAGCATGTCCAAATTAGAGCACATACGCAATTTTTCTATTATTGCCCATATTGACCACGGTAAATCTACCTTGGCAGATCGCATCCTTGAAATTACGGAGCTTGTATCCGATCGTGAGAAAAAAGACCAATATCTAGATAAAATGGATCTTGAGCGCGAACGCGGCATTACCATTAAAGCTCAAACCGTGCGCATTCCCTTTACCAGTAAAAGTGGTAAGGAGTATATTTTAAACCTCATCGACACCCCCGGGCACGTGGACTTTAACTATGAAGTTTCGCGCTCTTTGGCTGCTTGCGATGGGGCTCTTCTTGTGGTGGATGCCACACAAGGTGTGGAAGCGCAAACTCTTGCTAATGTGTATTTGGCTTTAGATCACGACCACGAAGTCATTCCTGTACTTAATAAAATTGACTTGCCAAGTTCTGATGTGGATAGAGTTCGCACAGAAATCGAAGAAGCCATAGGACTTGATTGTACCGACGCTTTACCCGTATCTGCCAAAACGGGAGAAGGCGTAGCCGAAGTTTTAGAAGCCCTTGTTGAGCGATTGCCGGCACCTCAGGGAGATCCTGATGCTCCTCTAAAAGCTTTAATTTTTGACTCTTGGTACGATAGTTATCAAGGGGTTGTGGTGCTTTTCCGTATTATGGACGGTACCATTAAGAAGAATGAACGCATTCGTCTTATGGCTACCGGTAAAGAATATGAAGTATTACGTTTAGGGGTGTTTTCTCCTGAGCCCACAGACATGGCGAGTCTTTCTGCCGGAGAGGTGGGTTTTTTATGCGGCAGCATTAAAGAGCTTGGGGATGCCAAGGTGGGCGATACCATTACCTTGATTAGTAACCCTGCCACAGAGCCTGTAGAAGGATTTAAAGAAGTGCAGCCCATGGTTTTTTGTGGTCTGTATCCTTCAGATTCTGACGATTATGAAGCCTTAAAAGCAGCATTGGAAAAATTACAATTAAATGATGCGGCCTTTTCTTACGAGCCGGAAACATCGCAAGCCTTGGGCTTTGGCTATCGCTGTGGTTTCTTAGGGCTTTTGCATATGGAAATAATTCAAGAGCGTATTGAGCGTGAATTTGAAGTGAGCCTTATTGCCACAGCCCCTTCGGTTATTTACAAAGTAGATACTCATGACGGTCAGCACCTAGATATTGATAATCCTTCAAAATTGCCTGATGCAACGAAAATTGAAACGCTTTATGAGCCGCTTGTGAAAATGGATATTCACGTACCCAATGACTATGTGGGCAATGTTTTCAAATTATGTGAAGAGAAACGCGGCATTCAAAAAAACTTGCATTATTTAGCTGCCAATCGTGTGGTTATCACCTACGAATTACCTTTTGCGGAAATTGTTTTTGACTTCTTTGATCGTTTAAAATCCAGCACCAAGGGCTATGCCTCTATGGATTACGAGTTTTTGGATTATAAACCAGCCAACTTGGTGCGTCTTGATATCATGCTTAATGGCGAGCCTGTGGACGCCTTGGCAGTTATCGTGCATAGAGATAAAGCCTATCATTATGGACGTGCTTTGGCCTTAAAGCTTAAGCGTACCATTCCTCGTCAGCTTTTTGAGGTGGCTATTCAAGCGGCCATAGGCCAAAAAGTTATTGCCAGAGAAACCGTTTCTGCTTTTCGCAAAAACGTAACGGCAAAATGTTATGGCGGTGACATTACGCGTAAACGTAAGCTCTTAGAAAAACAAAAAGAAGGCAAAAAGCGCATGAAACGCATGGGCAATGTTGAATTACCACAAGAGGCCTTTTTAGCAGCCCTTAAAGTGGGTGACGATTAATAGCATACGCCTATGATTAAATTGCAACGCCACCGAGATTCTTTTATGAATAATTCTATGCCCACAACCTTGGTGGGCATAGATGAAGCAGGGCGCGGCTGTCTTGCTGGGCCCGTGGTGGCGGCAGCGGTGGTTTTACCTTTATCCTGCACCATAGAAGGTTTGGATGATTCCAAAAAGCTAAGCGAAAAAAAACGTATTGCTTTGCGTCAAGAAATTTTAGCAAAAGCTCATGTGGGCATTGGTCTTGTTTGGCAAAAAGAAATTGATAAAATAAATATTTTACAGGCCACTTTTCATGCCATGACGAAAGCACTGCGTTCTCTGTATAAAAAGTACGCGTATAGAACCACCTTACCTCTTTATATCGATGGTAATAAAACCATCCCTCTCGAAATCTTACATCAATATTCCCTACGCGATATAGCTAAGCAATATGCTGTGGTGGGGGGAGATGCTAGCATTCAAGCCATAGGTGCTGCGTCCATTGTGGCTAAAACACAGAGAGATTATATTCTCCAATGTCTACACAGGCGCTGGCCTGAATATAATTTTGCAAAACATAAGGGCTATGGCACCAAGGAACATAAACTTGCCATTGAAAAATACGGGCCTTGCCCCTTACATCGTATGACCTTTGCTCCCCTCAATGCCTTATATGTGAAGGGGCAACCAGCCATAGTTCAAGGGACTCTTTTTTAATGTTTTGGCAAAAAATTCGCCATGCGGCACAAAAAGTAACGCAAAGCAAAAGCCAAACTGCAAAGCAACGTATTGGTCAAGGGGGCGAAAATGCCAGTGTTTCCTATCTTAAAAAACAGGGTATGCGCATTTTATACCGCAATTGGCGCCATGGCTCCCTTGAAATGGACATAATAGCAGAAGATGCGCAAGGTATTGTATTTGTAGAAGTGAAAACACGGAAAAATAAGAGCATGGCTTCTGCTTTGGAAGGTGTGCACTACAAAAAACGCGCTTCTCTTTTAAAGGCTGCCCAGATATGGCTAACCCTTCACGAAGCGTGGGAAAAACCCTGTCGCTTTGCCGTGGCCGCCGTGACCTACGAAGAACAACCCTATTTAACTTATTCGGTAGAATTTTATGACAATGCCTTTGATTTCAATAGCCAGTCCTTTGCAAATACAGCTTTGGGTGGTGGCAACACCCCTTGGCAACCTTGATGATTTAAGCCCCAGAGCCCGCCAAATTTTAGAAAGCGTTGATCTTGTACTAGCAGAAGATACACGCCGCGCCGGACTGCTTTTTCAACGCGCTCTTATGAAGGCACAAGGCTTTCTTTCCTTGCATGAACATAATGAGGAAGATCGCTGTAAAGAAATTCTTGCGCTTCTTACAGCAGGAAAAACTCTGGCGCTTATTTCCGATGCCGGTACACCGCTTATGGCAGATCCTGGCTATCGCTTGGTGCGTGCCTGCCGGCAAGCCGGCTTTGCTGTTTCTATGGCTCCCGGCCCTTGTGCGCCCATTGCTGCCCTTATGGCCGCAGGCATTGCACCCCAACCTTTCACCTTTATGGGTTTTTTACCCCGTGACACTACGGCTAAAGAAAAATGCCTTGCTCCCTTCATACATTTACAAAGCACGTTAGTTTTTTTTGAACGTAAAGATCGCCTTCGTGATACGCTAAAGCTGGCTTATAGCTTGCTTGGGCCACGAGAGTTGTGCATTGCCAGAGAACTTACAAAAACCTTTGAAGAATTCATCGTGACACGGCTTGAAGAATATGCCCAAATTTCTCAAGAACTCAAGGGCGAAATAACAGTGATTATAGGCCCCCCCGAAGGGCAAGAGCGCAGCGAAGAATCTGTAGTTCTAACCTTATTGCATGAAGAAATGAGTAAGGGAGGCAAGGCTCGAGAAGTAAGCCGCCGTGTACAACATAAAGTACAAGGGTGGACCAGTAAGGAAATTTATCTTTTGGCCAGTCAAGTTAATTAATAATCTATTTTTTTCTTCTTGAGTGGGGAAGGGGAACTTTCCCCTAAAGGGAGACCTCTGCACAATTACAAATGCGTGAATTGCCGCGTCGCTTTGCTCCTCGCAATGACTTGGTATTACAACAAAAGTCAATTGCGGGGAACCTAGCGACGAAGCAATCCATGTATTTCAACATTTTTTGGGTTATGCAGAGGTTTTAAAGGGACAAGTGACAAAAATCAAAAATTTCCCATCCCCTCAAAAAGCTCTAGTCTATAAAGTCTTACTTAAAAATAACTGTGTATAAAATATATACAAGACAAAAGACACAAAAATTTTGTTTTAATGTGTTTTTTTACAAATATTTGTGATGAAAAATTTTTTGGAAAAGGGATGGGGTTTGGGGGAAAAACTTTTGTTCACAAAAGGCTTTCCCCCAGAAAAAATAATTAATCAGTATTTCCTTAGCAAAGCTATTGGCGCACGCCAAAACCGGGGATATGATATCTTTTTTCTAATTTTTGTAAAATCCAGCCGGCAATAGTTACCAAGAATAAATAATACGCTCCCACCACCATAAAAACTTCCGTAAACCTAAAGCTCATGGAAGCAATGGCCTTTCCTTCGCCCATAATATCACTAACCGTAACAAAATGTGCCAATGAGGAATATTTAATCAGATAAATAATTTCATTACCGCAACCAGGCAATGCGCGTCGTGCTGCTTGCGGAATAATGATGTGGATAATACTTTGAGTTTTTGTCATGCCCAGCGCTTTAGCGGCCTGAACTTGCCCTTGCCGAATGGAAAAAAGAGCCCCGCGAATATATTCTGAATGATACGCCGCCGAGCACATGGTAAAACTAATAACTG
>CAZBDD010000140.1:0-4865 GCA_964490475.1 uncultured Desulfovibrionaceae bacterium | reverse complement strand
ACATTTTACAGTTATTGTTGCTTCACGTTGCCGTTTTGGCTTTCCGTGTCGCGGAAGAGCTTTATACGCTCACCGCTTCGGCGTGTCAACAACTTTTTTTTATTTTTTCAAAGTTTTTTTTCAGAGCCTTTTGACAGACCCTTGGCTGGCTTCCCAGCCTGCACTCGGAACGTTTTCCGTAGTGCGGAGAGGCAATTTGCCTCAAGTCGTGAACTTTGTCAACAACTTTTTTTCTTTTTTTTCAAAAACTCTTTCGAGCCCTTGCGGCTGTTTTTCTCAGCCTTGCGCTTGAAGTAATCTCCGTAGCGCGGAGAGGCAATCTGCCTCATGTTGCCGAACTTGTCAACAACTTTTTTATCTTTTTTGCAATTTTATTTTTGCCACACTTTCGTGTTTCGCTGTTTGCTCAGCTCCCGTTTGCGGGAAGCGCACTATGCAGTAATCAGCATCCCTTGTCAAACGTTTTTTTCAATTTTCCATTTATTTTTTTCAACCCTCTTTCTACAGAGACCTGCGCTGTGGAACAGCTCGCCGTCTCAAACGGCGGAACGGCAATATGTACGAAAGTTCCCCTGACGTCAAGTCTTTTTTTAAATAAAAAAAAGCCCACTGTACGCACATGCGAAACAGCGGGCTTACTAGCTACTCTATTTTTGCTTAGATATAGAAAATAAAGGTCATAATAGCGAAGAGCGGTACCAAAATACCAAACGACCAAGCCATGTATCCAAAGAAGGAAGGCATAGCTACGCCTTGATCCTCTGCAATGGAGCGCACCATAAAGTTAGGTGCATTACCAATATAGCTATTGGCGCCCATGAACACGGCACCAGCAGAAATGGCGGTAAGTGTCATAGCAAGGTCACCCATAAGCGTTGCAGCGTTGCCACCAGCGGTATTAAAGAACACCACATAGGTAGGAGCGTTATCAAGGAAGCTTGAGAGCATACCTGTTAGCCAGAAATAAACATAGTTCACAGGTTGTCCGTTGGAATCTGTAACGAGCTGAATAAGCGGAGCAAGGGCACCGTCGGTACCAGCCTTAAGGATGGCAAGGCAAGGAATCATAGAAACGAAGATACCAAGGAAAAGCTTGGCTACTTCTTCAATGGGGGCCCAGTTAAAGCCATTAAGATCGCGATTTTCCTTGGTGGTGAACTTCAAGGAAAGTCCGGCAAAGAGCAACAACACTAAATCACGAGCAATATTTTGACCTTCAACAACGACGTGATAAATGGTGATACCTTCCCATTTTACATAGCCGGAAGCTAGAACACCAAGCACTACACCCACAAGGAAGATTAAGTTAATCTTACCATCAAGACCGAGCTTTTCACCGGTACCAGCATTAGCCGGCACAGGGCTTCCTTCTTTTTTGAACAAAAATGTGTCAACAACAAAATACAAAGCAAGCAATATTACTGAAAGGAAAACCATTTGAATAAAGAGTGCGCTTGTAGTCCAGAAAAAGCTTACGCCCTTAAGAAAACCAAGGAAAAGTGGAGGGTCGCCAAGAGGTGTTAAAGAACCACCAATATTGGCCACAAGGAAAATGAAAAAGACCACAGAGTGTACTTTATATTTGCGGTGTTCATTGGCACGCAATAGTGGACGAATAAGCAACATTGCCGCGCCGGTGGTTCCCATCCAGCTAGCGAGTAAAGTACCCACAAGCAAAATCATAGTATTAACCATGGGTGTTCCCACAAGAGAACCTTTAAGGCGTACACCGCCTGCCACGGTAAAAAGCGAGAAGAGCAAAACCAAGAAAGAAATATATTCTAAAAGCATGGTATGCAAAAATTCGTATAATGTAATAGAAAAACCATACACTATGGCGCAAGGTACCAAGAAAGCGAGACCCCAAAATACCGATATTTTACCAAAATTATGATGCCAAAAATGCGGAGCTGCTATGGGAAAAATAGCAATGGATAAAAGCATGCAGGCAAAGGGAATAACCCACACAGCTGAAAGCTCTGCACCAGGAATGTGCGGAGCGCCCTCCGCGGCAAAGACCAGCGAGGGCAAAAGAGTTGTTAAGCATGCAAAGAGCATGGCAATCATTTTTGTCATATTTTCCTCCATACAAAAATAGTTGATGAACCAATAACTTGTTATCTGTAACTTGGCGTTTTGGCAAGTAAATTGTGCATAAAATGTATTATAATAGAGGAATTTATTTTTTGTTATTTTGATTGAACATGCCAAAATATTGAAATTACAGAAAAACAAAGCCTTGCCTTTCGGCTCATTTTTTGCCACAACTCTTACGAACTGCAGATGGCAGTTTTCAATGCATTACTAAGGAGTACTTAATTATGCCTAAAAACCCCACCGACGCTCGCCGCGCTCGCGTTGAAGAAGTGCTCTGTCAGCGTCAGCCGGATTTAACCCTTGTGCTAGCAAATATTCATGACCCACATAATGTTTCGGCCATTTATCGCTCTTGCGATGCTTTTGGCGTGCCAGAAGTACATTTGTACTACACAGACACGCCCTTCCCCGCGCTTGCCAAGAAAACTTCTGCTTCGGCGCGCAAATGGGTTGATTCTGTGCGGCACAGCGACAAAGAAAGCCTTTTTTCTGCCCTACGAGCAAAAAATATGCAAATCATTGCTACGGCTTGCTCTCCCACAGCGAAACCTTTACGAGAATGGGATTTTAGCAAACCCACAGCCATTATTATGGGTAATGAGCATAGCGGCGTAGCACCTGAATTGGCAGAAAACATTGATGGCGAAGTATACATTCCTATGCGAGGTATGATTCAAAGCTTCAATGTTTCTGTTGCAGCAGCTGTACTGCTTTCGGAAGCGTCGCGCCAAAGAGATGCCCTAGGTATGTACGACACTGTACGCTATGCAGCCGACGAATATGCGCAACGAGTAGAAAAATGGTTAGAAAAATAACAAATTCAGCATCTAAATATTGAATTGTAACTAGTTTACTAGTCTACCATTCCCTTTGTTAAATTTTACCATGTTTACTAATTATTTGCCTGCCAAGGCTCATTTTTACTTTTATATGAGGTAGTCACTATGCAACGTCTACGTATAAACACAGCTCTTTCCGCTAAAGAAGCTATGGAAAACATAACCCTTTGTGGCTGGGTGCGTACCCGTCGTGATGCCAAAGGTTTCAGCTTTTTAGAACTAAATGACGGCTCTTGCCTTGCCAATATCCAATGCATTGTGGATGAAGGCACAGCCGCCTTTGAAGCCATGTCCCAAGTAAATACCGGCGCCGCCGTGCGTATAGAAGGTGACTTAGTGACATCTTTAGGAAAGGGACAAAGTTTTGAAGTGCGGGCACAAGCACTTCACGTCTATGGTCTTGCCGACCAAGAAAGCTTTCCTTTACAAAAGAAACGTCATTCCGACGAGTTCTTACGCACCATTGCGCATTTACGTTCACGCACCAATAAATATGGTGCTGCTTTTCGTATACGCTCTGAAGCAGCCATGGCTGTGCACGACTACTTTCGAAAAGAAGGCTTTTATAATGTACACACCCCTATCTTGACCGGTTCCGATTGCGAAGGTGCCGGAGAAATGTTTCGCGTAAGCACTTTGCCCTTGGGGGAAAAAGATCTTAGTAAGGATTTTTTTGCCAAAGAAGCCAACCTAACTGTGTCCGGACAACTAGAAGCCGAAGCTTTGGCTTTAGGGCTAGGCAAAGTATATACCTTTGGCCCCACCTTTCGTGCAGAAAATTCTAACACCCCACGCCATGCGGCTGAGTTTTGGATGATTGAGCCAGAAATGGCTTTTGCCGATTTGCATGACAATATGGACTTAGGGGAAGGATTAACTTGTTACGTTATTGAGCATATTTTGCAAAAATGCTCTGATGACATAGCTCTTTTTAATAAATTCGTAGATACAGAATTGGTAGAACGCTTAAAAAATATAATTTCAAAACCTTTTATTCGAGTTTCTTACAGAGAAAGTATAGAGATATTGCAAAAATGCGGCAAAAAGTTCGAATACCCTGTATCTTTTGGAACAGATTTACAAACAGAGCATGAGCGCTATTTAGCCGAAGAGCATTTTAAGCATCCTGTCATCGTGTATGATTATCCTAAATCCATCAAAGCATTCTACATGCGCTTAAATGATGATAACGAAACAGTAGCGGCCATGGATGTTTTGGTGCCACGCATTGGTGAACTTATTGGCGGTTCACAACGCGAAGATCGCCTTGATGTATTAGAAAAGCGTATTATAGATATGGGGCAAGACCTAGCAGATTTTTGGTGGTACCTAGATTTACGCCGCTTTGGCTCAGTACCTCATGCAGGTTTTGGACTGGGTTTTGAGCGCTTACTCATGTTATTAACAGGCATAAGCAATATTCGAGACGTTATTCCTTTTCCAAGAACGCCTGGCAATATTGAATTTTAGTAGGTAGCACTTCAGGCACTTTTGTCTCACCTTGCTTGTAAAATGCAAATAACTTGTACTACGAACAGCCAACATTAACATTGGCACACTACTTGCTACAGTATAAATATATTTAATACACGGTTTGCAAAAGTTGGAAGGTTTGCAAATGTGGGTGATGGAGGCGTCACCCTTAGTAAAAAAACTTTATGCTTTAGCATAGACGTTGCTTTATTAAAAAGTGCATTAAGAGGTTTGCAAAAGTTGGAAGGTTTGCAGGCTAAAAGGGCGATGGAGGCATCGCCCTTTTCGTTTTTTAAGCGATACTTAAGTTTATAGTAACTTTTTATACAAAACATCTCACTTTCTATAGCAATTCTGTACTATACGTAAATCCGTTCTTAATAAACCGTTGAGGGGGGAAGGGGCACTTTTGCTAGCACCAAAAAGTTGCCCCTTCCCCCCTCAAAACGCGCCCAT
>CAZBDD010000139.1:2938-4867 GCA_964490475.1 uncultured Desulfovibrionaceae bacterium | reverse complement strand
TATTTCCAGTGGCTACACTAGGTAAGTCCACAAAAATTTTATCTGCGGTGGCATGGGTTACCAAAGCTTTTTTCATGCTGACAATATCTTGCGCTTCTACATAGGCAAAGTCTGAAAGTTCTGCCCAGTGACGTAAAACAAGGCGACCATTGCCACGCAAACAATCGGTATTAATAAAGGCTATACGACAGTTAGGGTTTTGACTTCTCAATTGTAAAGCCATGCGTAAAGCCGTGGTGGTTTTGCCTGCACCGTAAGGTCCAGTAAAACAATGCAAACGCTGTGCCCAAACGTCTTCTCCCCAAGGTTGCACGGGGACAATCTCACTAAGAGATTGCAATACAGAATCTCCGGAAGAGCTCAATAGTTTGCGATAGAGCTCCAGAACAACCATATCAGATACGCCTTCACGTTGTAAATACTCTAAAGCCACTCTTTGTCGAGGAGAGAGTCTTTCCATTTGAATGGAAGGCTTCATGAGTGCAAAAAGATGGTCTTTAATTTGTGACCATTCTTTATGCCACTGCGCCCAACCGACGGGATTTTGACTCGAGGGTGCCTCACTGTCTAAAACATGACTCTCATTTACCCATTTTGATGCCAATTCTTTAACGCTTTGGCTTTCAAAAAAATGTTCGTCGTTTGCGCTTTGCGATTGCCTACGCCTTGCTTCTGTTCGATTGTCGGGTCGAGCAGAAGGTATAATAACATCTTCCAGCTCTTTATCAATATGAGCTGTAGCATACGCGGCCTTGGCCATAGACCTTGTGGCTCCGGCGGCTGGGGCTACTTCGGTAGGGAGAAGCTGACGTTCTACACCAGCCGTAACCTCATAATAACGCTCACCGTCTTTGCGTAAGCTTCTGTTACTGAGGATAATGGCATCTGGTCCCAATTCATCTTTAATTTGAACCAGAATATCTTGTGTACGACGACCAATATACGTTTTTACATGCATTATTCAATTCCTACTATGCCCACGGCTTGCAAGTGAATGTCGGGGGGTATCTCAGCTTGTGAAATAACCGGTACTGCCGGTAAGAAGCGTGTAATAAGTTGCGCCAAATGAGGGCGTACAATGGGGGAAGCCAAAAGCACAGGTTGCCCTTCAGCTAAAACAGCATTTTCTACTGCATTATTCACATTTTGAATAAGCTTTTGTGCTGTAATAGGGTTCAATGACAGGAAGGTGCCCCCATCTGTTTGTCGAATACCTTCTTGCACTGTGCGCTCGGCATTTTGGTCTAAAGTAAGCACTGAAAGACCGCCTGTGCTGTCCATATAAGGACGAACTATGGAGCGTGCTAAACGCTCACGCACATATTCAGTCAGCATATCTGCTTGCTTAATATGACCGCCATAATCTCCAAGGGTTTCTACAATGGTGAGCATATCACGAATGGTGACATTTTCACGTACCAAGGTTTGCAATATTTTTTGCACAACACCAAGAGGAAGAGTATTTGGTACTAATTCTTCCACCGCCTTGGGCGAATTTTTAGCTAGGGTATCCAGTAAGCCTTGTACCGCCTGACGATCAAGGAAATCACTTAAATGTTTACGGAAAATTTCCGTTAAGTGCGTGGCGATTACCGTGGCAGGATCCACTACTGTATAGCCAGCCAGCATGGCTTCTTCGCGTTGCGGCTCAGGAATCCACAAAGCAGGAAGATTGAAGGCTGGTTCACGTGTTTCTATGCCTTTAATTTGTGTACTGGCATTGCCGGGGTCCATGGCAAGGAAATGGTCTACTAAAATTTCAGCAGAAGCCACCTGATTACCCTTAATGAGTAAAGCGTATTGTCCCGGTTTTAATTGCAAATTGTCGCGTAAATGCAAGGCAGGAATTACTACGCCCATATCAAGGGCAAATTGCCTGCGTATGGAACGAATACGGGATAAAAGGTTGCCACTTTGTTCTTCATCCAC
>CAZBDD010000139.1:0-2838 GCA_964490475.1 uncultured Desulfovibrionaceae bacterium | reverse complement strand
TTGAACGTGAGCTGTGCCATGAATTCTTCGCCCATTTTGGCTTCTGCGGCAGCACGCGATACTAAAAGACCCGTACCTGTGGAAACCAAGATGGAAGGAATGGTGGAAACCAGACCATCACCAATGGTGAGCAAAGAATATGTGGTTAGCGCTGTGCCCCATTCCATATCTTTTTGTACTACGCCAATAATTATGCCACCGATAATATTAATTAAAGTAATAAGCATGCCGGCATTAACGTCACCTGAAACGAATTTACAAGCACCGTCCATGGCACCATAAAAATCTGCTTCACGACGTAAACTATGACGTCTATTGGTGGCTTCAGTTTCATCTATAAGGCCGGCATTGAGGTCAGCTTCAATGGCCATTTGTTTACCTGGCATGGCATCTAAGGTAAAACGTGCAGCTACTTCGGCAATACGCGTGGTACCAGTGGTGATAACTGTTTTATTTAAAATAAATAAAATTAAAAAGATAACAGCACCAACAACATAACTTCCGCCCACCACAAATTCACCAAAAGCGCGAATCACAGAACCTGCGGCATCTACCCCTTTTTCTCCATTAAGTAAAATAAGTCGTGTAGATGACACGTTTAGTGCCAAGCGTAAAAGGGTGGTGACCAGCAAAAGAGAGGGGAAAATAGAAAATTCCAAGGGGCTGGTCATAAACATTGTTGTTATGAGTATGAGTAGTGATAAAGATATACTCATCGTTAACATAAGGTCGAGCATGAAGGTTGGCAATGGGATAAGCATCATAAAAAGAATGAGCACAACACCGCCAGCAAGGATGAAATCTCCATGCTTAGCAAAACGTTCGTAATCTAATTGCGGTAATGTAGCCATTTTTATGACATCCTCTTTTTTCTGCGACCTATACTATTTTGATAGTAGATAGTACTATTTTTTTGGTGCCTTACCTTGGATTCTCCAAATGCTGGCAAGAATAGATGCTGTAGCTTTATACAGCTCTTCTGGAATCATTTCCCCTATCTCAACACTCTTATACAAAGCTCGTGCCAAAGGTACATTTTGTCGAATGGGCACACGATGCTCTTTGGCAATTTCTTTGATTTTTTCGGCAATATGGTCAGCACCTTTAGCAAGCACAATGGGAGCCGGCGCTTCTTGAGTATTGTAATAAATAGCCACAGCCAAATGTGTAGGGTTAGTAATAACAACATCGGCTTTGGGCACATCTTGTAGCATACGTCTTTGCATCATGGCCATCATTTTTTGCTTTTGCTGCATTTTTACTTCGGGGTTCCCTTCTGATTGCTTGTGCTCGTCTTTTACTTCGTTTTTGGTCATTTTTAGCCCTTCAAAGTAGGCAAAACGGCTTTGCCAAATATCAAAACCTGCTATGGCAGCCATGGGAATAAGGGTATAGTATACCATATTAAAGCCCGTGTTAAGCATATAGGCCAAAACCGTATTTGCTTCTTCATGGAACATGGGCAAAAAGTTTTCAGCCTCTTGCGTAATTATGATGGTAGGCACAAGGCCAATAACGGCGGCAAGGAGCAAGCTTTTTAAAAGGCGAAATATTGTTTGCGGCGAAAGCAGCATGTTTTTAAGACCCTTTATGACATTAAACTTCTCTAACTTAGGTTGAAATATTTGCGTGGTCCAAAGTCTTCCCACTTGTAAGCGCAAACACAGCCATGCGGCAAAGCCCAAAAAAAGCAAGACAGGTAACATGATTTTAGCAATAAAAAAAGAAATCCAAATGAAAAGATTGTAAATGCTTTCTGGGTCTGGGGTAAATTCATTAAAGCGAGTAAGAAAATGCCTGTATAAAGACATAATCTCTTGGCCCATATTTTCAATCCAAAAATATAAAATCAAAAGGCCTGCCATCAAGCTAACCACTTTACTGGCTTCTTGTGATTTTGGCACATTACCTTTATTCCGACTTTTGTCTATGTGTTTTGGGGTAGCTTCTTCTGTTCTGCTAGGGTCTGCTTGCTTACCAAACATATAGTTACCTTATATGAAAAACTGTTGCTAGTTACGAGTTGTTAAAGGGCTAGCTATCTCTAAAATATTACTGAGCATTGCCGCCATGCCGCTAATGTAATTAGCCATATATTCTGACATAAGAATGAGTAACATGCCTAAGAAAAAAAAGCCTGCCCCAATTTTAACGGGAAAGCCTATATCCATAATGTTTACTTGAGGTGAAGCACGGCTTACCAAGGCCAATGCCAGCTCGATAAGAAAAAGAGAAACCATAACCGGAGCAGCAATTTTTAAGGCAATAACAAACATTTGCGCTGAAAGTCGAAATACTTCTGTCAATAAAGTTTCGCTAAGTACCAGACCTCCGGGAGGGATGACCTTAAAGGTCATGGCAAAGGCTTGAAGCATGTATAGATGCCCGTCTAAAGCTAAAAATGTTAGGGTCGAAACCATCCAAAGAAAAAAGGCTGTAATACCTGTTTGGTTGCCAGTGAGGGGGTCTGCAAAACTAATCATAGTAAAGCCCATTTGAAAGCCAAAAAGCTCCCCGCCGGCTTGAACCCCCATGAAAACAAAATTAATACACATGCCCAGCATAAGGCCTAATATGAGCTCATTGATGAAAAGCAGTACTATATCTATAGGATGTGAAGGCATACCTATACTTGGTAAGGAAAGTTGAGGCCAAATACCTAGAGTAATAACAATGGTAGCAGCGGCCTTAACTTGCATGGGAGCTCTTTCAGACGAAAATATAGGAAGCATAAACATAACAATGCTTACACGCATAACGGTGAGTATAAAACTCAATATGGAATCTGCAGGAAGATTAAATATATCCATAAAAATACGCTAGCAAAATGTAGGCCAT
>CAZBDD010000138.1:0-4968 GCA_964490475.1 uncultured Desulfovibrionaceae bacterium | reverse complement strand
CGAAAATATAGCACGTTTACTCATAGACAAAGGTGCTGATATTAATGTTGTTAACGACAGAGGAGAAACTCCTTTGATACGTGCTTTAGCATATAGCAGCGAAAATATAGCACGTTTAATCATAGATAAAGGTGCTGATATTAATGTTGTTAACGACAGAGGAGAAACTCCTTTAATGCTTGCTTTAGAAAGTAGGTACGAAAATATAGCACGTTTAATCATAAATAAAGGTGCGAATTTAAATGTAAAAAGTAAGAGAAACAATACAGCCATTGTTGCTGCTAGTAATGTGAACATGTTCAGTGTAGTTAAAGTGTTGATGGATAAAGGTGTGGATATAAGTGTTATAAATACTATGGGTCTTTCAGTCTTTTCGAGTGCAGCTTATTACGGAAACATGGATTTTGTGAAATTACTACTTGATAAGAGTTTTAATTTAAAAAATAAAGATAAAATAATGAATAGTGCCCTTATAACTGCTGCACTCGGGGATAAAAGTGATATTGTACAACTGCTCTTAGATAATGGTGTGGATATAGAAACAAGAGAGATAGGATCACTTAGCACGGGTGACACAGCTCTCATGACTGCCATTTCTCCTAAACGTTTCAAAACAGCTCAAGTGTTACTAAAGAATGGTGCGAACATAGAAGCAAAAAATGACAATGGTAAGACAGTCCTTATGTTTGCCGTAATGGATGTAGATAATCCTGCCGTTGAGTTTCTAATAGATAAGGGAGTGGATATCAATGTAAAAAACAAAGATGGTGAAACGGCACTTACGCTTGCCGCTATGTTTTCAAATAACCACGCCGTTGAGTTACTACTAAACAAGGGTGCGGATGTAAATGCAAAAAACAACGAGGGGTGGACAGCCCTTATGAGAGCCGCCGAGGATTGGGGAGGTAGCGAGAACAGAATAATGGTTGAAATGCTTCTAAACAAAGGTGCAGATATAGAAGCAAAAAATATTGAAGGCGAAACAGCCCTTATGATTGCCGAACGATATGAAAAATTTGAAATTGTTAAAATGCTTCAAAACAAGGGCAATAAAAAAAGATATAAGATAAATAAAAAATATATAACGACGAAGCAAAGGTCTCTAAAACGCATCTTATAATTCAGCTGACGCTGAATTATGTTGTATCACGGCGCCAAACAGGGGGGTGGCGGCTAGAAGCTCCTCAAAATGCGCTACCGCGCAATTATGAGATAGTTTAAAGCTATTGCCAATCTCCCATAAGAATAAAGGGTGCCCAAAAAAAGGGGTGGGACCAGTCTATTTTTTTAATTAAAGGTGTTTTAGGCGAAGAGAGTATTTTTCCTCTTTGGTATAAGTTGGTTATGCTTTTTTCCGCAGTAATTTCTCCGCGCAAAAAGCGACGTTGCGTTTTGGCTAAAGAAGTAGATTTTGAAATTTTATTAAGGCTTTTTTCTCTATAAAATTCTTGCATAAATATGGCTGTTGACATGTCAGCCACAGGCCAAAGAGTGGCAATAACACTTTTTGCTCCGTGATGTTGTGCTATTGCTCCAAAGCTTTCAATTTCACGCCCATCGCCTTTTTTGATGCCAGCTCCTGTTTCACATGCAGAAAGAGTTAATAAGTCTATGTGTTCAAATGTATTCATGTTTTTTGAGAAAAGATTTTCCATGGTCAATTTTTCTCCATTGCCTAAAAGTAAAAAAGATTTTTTTTGCTCTACAGGGTTAAAGACAAAATGACTGGCAATATGAATAAGTGGTGTTTTTTGGTTCAAAACATGTGTAAAACTTTGATAAGTAAAATCTTCATCCAAAAAAACATTACCTTTTAGTACGCCGAAGCTATCACCTTGGTTAACAATTGCAGCAATTTCTGTTGCTACAGAGGGTAAAGCTGTAAAACCGGAAATAGCCTGTGTGACGCCCAAAGCTGCTATATTTTCACCTTTTTGATTAGAGGAAATTAACTGCTCTTTAGTTGCATCTGTAAAATTTATAATATCGTATTTTTCTACTAACCATTGCGTACCGTCATGAAGAGCACTCATGGGAATATATCGTAAAACCCCATCTAATGAAAAGAGTATCGTGGTGCTTTGTGACTCATTAAAAGCACTTTCAAAAGGTTCAAGAATGAGCTTGTATAGTTTGTTTGCAATAGGTTTTATATCAGAAGTAGGATTTTTTAAAGCATTAGCAAAGCTATTGACCAGTTCAACAATCTCTTGTTTCGATACTACTTTAGCATAAGAATATAAGGCGTCTTTTGAAAGAGCAAAAGAATAAAGACGGTCTTGTGTTATGACTGGGTAAAAAAATATACCGTTACCTTTCACTTTGGAAAGTATTTTACGCAGAAAAATTATGTTGCTAGAGGTGTTAAACGCCTCTGCATGTTCAGGCGGGGGGATTATTTGAGAGTTAGTTTGAGCTGAAAGAAAAAGAAGTTTTAATTTAGATTTAAGAAGTTTTGCAATTGAATTCATATAGATATAATCGTCCTCTCTGGCTTTAAGAGATGTGGCACGATTAAATTCAAGGGGTACAAGCTCCTTGCCAAGTTCTTGCATTTCTTTTGTGCATTGTAAAAATTCCACAAGAAATTTTTGCTCTTGTGGCGTAAAAAGTTCTTTCTTAATGTCAATATTTGTATTTTTTTTCAATAAAAAATCATCAAGCTCAGTTTCTTTCATTATAGATAATGTTGCAAAAATTTCTTTGTACTTTTTATGCGTATATAGGTGTTCTATGGCTAATGCATAAAGACCTTCAACTCTTTTTTTGTATGTCTGTAGTAAGTCTTTTTTAAGACCTTTATTGGTATCTCTAATCATCCTCATGCTTAAAATAGCTAACTTGTAATATAATTCAGATAAACTTGGGTTGTCTAATTCGATATACATTGCCATATTTGCTAAAGTAATGGCCACATCATGAGAATTAAATCCTGAGGTAAACGTATAATTGCTTAATTGTGTTTCAAAGAAGTTTTGTGCGTCATCAAAATTTTTCATTAACACTGCACTAGATATTAAATAGTACATTGTGCTTGTAGAGTTTCTATTATAAGGACCAAATTCTTTAACTTGACTTTCATAAATATTTTTTAATTTTTCATAGTCTTTATGCATATCTCTTAATCTACTTTCTAATATACGTCCATCTGCACCTATCAATTTTTTTTTACGAATTGAATCTCGAAGTAATTCAGCTTTTAAATCTGGAGGTAAAGGGGTATTTTTATACTCAGGGTCATTATTTAATGAGGTAATTATTTTATTTTTTTCATATTTATTTCCAGCGCTACTATATACAGAAGCAAGCGATATATACAGCATCATATTAAGCATATTGTCTTTATATTTAGAGTTTTTTGCATGTTGTATCGCTTCTTTGATTAAACTTTCTGCCTTTTCAAGATCTCCATAATGTCTTAAAAAAAGAGCGGTTGCGTGCATCATATTTATGGTTTTACTGTCACTATCCCCATATAATTTTCTCATCCTCTCAAGAAGATTACTGCTTTCCTGAATTGAATTAACCATGTCTTTGTTGAGAACATTATTTAAAGATATTTTGAAGAGAGTATTAATATAGTGCTCATTGTTCTCTCCATATTTTTTTTTGATTTTTGTTAAATCATTTTTTAGGATTACTTTTGCTTTTATAAAATTGTCAGTAGCTATATAATAACTTGATATTTTTTTAGAAGCCATTAAAGCTTGAGGGCTGGCTATGCCATGTTTTCTTTCCATTAGTAAGTGATGCTTTGTTAGCAGTAATGGGGCTTCTTTCAAGTTGCCTATGCTGTATAAAAATTTGGCATAGTCAAAATATAAATCAGTCAATAAAAATTCATTATTTTTAAAGTTATTCTTCACATCATTAATGCATTCTTTATACATTTTTATTGAATCTTCTTTATCTACATATGAATTAGCTGTAAAGAGAAAAGCTATACGTGTTTTAAGAACATCCTTATTGTTTTTTCCAAGAGTTTTTTCTTGTAAGGATAATGTTTCTTTTAATAATTCGTGCGCTTTTTCTATTTCAATTTTTTCAATAAATATTTTAGCTTGTATAAACTTGGCTTTCAATAAAAGAAAATTGTCTTTTTCAACAGTTTTCGATAGTGCTTCGATAGATTTTTTTACTAAATCATCTGCTATGCCTAAGCTTTCTTGAAAGTAAAAAACATTGGCCAACTGAATTTGTGTTTTAATTGTTTCAAAGTGTTTTTCCCCTAAAGTTTTTTCTTGTTGGTTAAGTAGGCTAATAAGGACTTTTTTAGCCTTCCAATACTCTCCGTGTTCAATGTTGCGTGTAATTTTTTCATGAAGTTCTAGTGTGCTTTTTTGTGATAAATTCTCAATGTTTGAAGCGTAACTTAACGATATTAGGAAGAGTAAACTGTATAAAAGTGTACAAACAAAAATCACTCTGAAGTTTTTCATAACTCTCTCCGTTTACAGGTGTTCTTAAAAACTATCCAATGCTATACTGTAGTAAAATATATTGGTAAAATATGCAGTTAAAATGGTATTGTTTTTTTTGCCATATAGAATTTTTTCTAAAAAGTCAAGAGCATTCTCATGATGAACGACTATGTTAGTTGATGTTCAAAAATATATACAAGCTGAATATTATTGAAAATATCCAATGTTCGAAAGACACAGAAACGCACTATAGAGGGGAGCCTGCTTTGTCACGAGCTTTTTCACGCACAGCCATAACAGTAAACCTTGCCAATAGTGCTGTATATTTATATTCAAAAAATCTTGCTGGTTATAATTTGACACTACGTTCAAAAAGTGTCATATGAGTTTTCACCGCAAAGGCTGCAAGTCTTTTACGCTTGCCAAACATTATAAAAAAATACTATTGGAGTAGTTATGAAAAATCGTTTAATAATTTTCTTGTTGGTTTTAATGGTATTAGCTTCCATACCTAATGAAGTGTTTGCACAACGCGTTGCAACCTTCC
>CAZBDD010000137.1:0-5004 GCA_964490475.1 uncultured Desulfovibrionaceae bacterium | reverse complement strand
TCTACACAAAGTTTCCCTAAATTATTAACAATACGGCCTTGTATAAAATGTAAAAACGCTTCTTGCGTCTTGGGAGTGATATTTCTTATCTGCATGCACTTGGTAAAAACACGCTGCATGACTCTAAGATCGTGCACTCTTCCTGCATACTTTTCCATGGGCCAATATTCGCTTAATGTATACATATAGGCATAAATATCACTGCTTTCATAAGAATCGGCATAAAGCATACATAAAGAACATAAAAATTTGTCATCAAAGCGATAAATATGCTCTTGGCTAGCTAAGGGAGCAACCTTTTGCAAAAGTGTCTTAGAAAATATTTTTCCCCATAACAATACCGGAGGATAAAATTTAGACACATAAGCTTCAAAAATACTTTCTCCAAAAAGAGGGGCGGCCGGTAGTGGGGCGTTGGCCATAAATTCCCCTTGTTCTTCATGGCGAGGTGTTTGACACTTGCAGCGAAAGTGTAAAATATCACAGGGGTTTTCTTGTTTAAAGTGGAGGAGATTTTGTAAGGAGTTTTCGCCAATAAAAATATCGTCTGCATCGCAAAAAAGAATATGCGGTGCTGTAGCCATGGCAACGCCTTGTAATCGGCATTGAAGGGCATAGTGCCTTGTGGCGTTTTTGTGTGTGCGTAAGGGGAAAGCGTTTTTTTTTGCCCATGTCAGAGCTGTGGCAAGGCCATTATCTGTAGACATATCGTCTATAATAATAACTTCTGCCTCTATACGCTGAGCGGCAATACTTTCAAGGGCATGTATGATAAAGGACTCTTGATTGTAGAGCGGTATGACGATACTTAATGAGGTTGACATGATGTTTTCGCAGGTAGTTTAGGAGGTTGAAGTTATGCCTTTCCCACAGAAAGAGCAGGGCTTCCCATCATGCGACAATTGTCCCTACAGCCTTTATAAATACATGTGTTCGGCGCAAGGATATTATTATTGCCGATAGTTGTATTATTAAGCAATATGCAATGAGGTGCAAGCTGATTGGCTGAGCCTACTTGAGCATTGCCAAGAACCATACTGCCAGGGCCCAATAAATTAAAATCTTTTACTGTGGCATCGTGAGCTAGGTTTACTGAACCATTTAAATAATTACCATTACCAAGTTTGGCATTGCAATACAAGGTAGTGCTGCGCTGAAGAATATTGGCTTGCCCCATGCTTGCCGAAGGGCAAATATAGGCAGTAGGGTGAATTAAATTCATAAACTGTGCATTTTTCTTGCTAAACTCTTCAAAAACTTGCTGACGAAGCTGTGGTGATGCAATGCCAATAATATAGAGAGTTTCGGGGCAGACATGGTGTTCGTCACTATTGCCTAAAAACTTCGTGTGCAGCTCTTTTAAATCTGCTACATAGCCCTTCCATGACAAAAAACCTGCAAAAGTATACTCTTGGCTAAGCGTGACATCATGAGAAAAGACATCTTGCAAAAGCCAATAGCATTCTCTAGCAGCGCCAGAATTGCCAATAATTATGATTTGCTTCATTAATAACAGCCCCCGCTCAAGACAAAATTTTGTCCTGTGATCCAGCGTGCTTTTTTTGAAAGCAAGAAGGATACCATATTTGCTATATCTTCTCCCGTACCTATACCCATGGGATAGCGTGCAACTTGTTTTTCGCGGTAGGCTGTGCCCATGATTTTTTCTACATTTTCTCGCATGGGAGTATCTACAATACCCGGCGCAAGACAATGGACTCGCAATTGACGCGAAGCCATTTCTTGGCTCATGACTTTGGCAGCATTAGCAAGAGCTGCCTTGGCAGGGCCATAGAGTAAATGTCCCTTTTCTGGATACATAGCTGCCACTGAAGTAATAAAAAGCATGGCCCCGCCAGGCACGTAATTACGCCTATCGGCAAAGCCTTTGGCAAGCATAATGGGAGCATGAAGATTTAAGTCATAATACTGTTTTGCGCTGGCAAAGTCATATTGTTGTAGACTTGTCATATACCCATCACCAGCCACATGAACAAAACCCCAAAGTTTGCCGTATTTTTTGCGTAAATCATGAATCCAAGTTGGAAGCTGATGGATATTTTCCACAAGGTCTAAGGGTTCATTTATCCAAAGGTCGGGGTGCGTCGCCAGAGCTTGAAGCTGTGTAAGTTTTTCTAAGTTACGCCCTGAAGCAAGCACCTTTGCACCTAATGCGTTCAATTGTAGCGCAATTTCTTTTCCTATTCCAGATGATGCGCCGGTGATAAGGATGATATGGTTAGGGGAAAACATAGCACGATTTCCTAATCTTGCTCTATGGTATTGCCTGCTAAAGCAATAACGTCTGCCACGGTATGACAAGCGTCTAAGTTTTCGAAGGTAATTTGCACATTAAAGAAATTTTCATAAAAGGCTATGATAGCCATGGCTGAAAGGGAATCCCATTCTTCCAAATCACATAAAGCCATATTTGGTTCAATGGGCTCATCTTTTTGCAAAATATCTTGGAGTTGGGCAATGAATTCATTTTGTTTCATGGTTTATCCTTTCTTTGAAATATGATTTTTCCAAAATGTTATACGTTCTTGGCGTGAGGGGTGGTTTTGAGGGAGGGTAAACTCTCCAACTTCTGCAATATTAATATTTTGTAATGTGCATAAACACGAAGCCCAAGATAAGCCTATACCATAACCGCAAAGGAGCACAGTGTCGTTAATGGCACAAGGCTGTGCATTAGGCTTTGCATAATAATCACACAATGCGGTAGGTATGGAAGCATTGGCTAAGTTACCATATTTACTAAAACTCTCTACAGGGACCTTTTTAAGGGGGAAACCTGCTTTCATGGCAACATTTTGCATAATTTGTTTGTTAGCTTGATGTAAAAAAAGTGTATCAATCTGCTCCACAGATGTTTGCGTTTGCTCTAAGCTGGCTTGAATATGAGCCGGAACTATATTCATGGTAAAGTCAAAAACTTTTTTACTGTCCATATAGGTGTCAAAAAGTTGCCATGGGTTTTTGTCAGCATCTTCTACGTCTTCAGTGCAAGCAATATTTTGTGTATGGTCTCGTAAAAAAGGAATACGCCCAGCCCCAGCAGGTGTAATAATGGCGTCATAGCCACTACCATCATTGCCTAAACCAAAATGCATGGGTGAAGCAGTTGTGGAATATTCTAATAAGGTAGCACTGCCTCCGTCGCCAAAGACAGGGGCTAAAATACGATTTCGTGGATCTATTCTCTGTGCAAAAACATCTCCGGCCAACAAAAGAATTTTTTTGGCTGCACCGGATTGTATAAGAGAACCTGCAAGCCATAAACCGTACACATAACCTGAGCACCCTTGGTTAACATCAAAGCAAGCACACGTTTTGGGCAAGTGTAGTCTATGCTGCAACTCACAAGCAGTGGCAGGCTGACGCCAGTCGGGTGATTGGGTCATAAATATGAGTGCGTCAATATTGTCACGCCATTGGGGAAATTCTTGAAGCAGCTCTTGGGCGGCTTGAGCGCATAAGTCAGAAGTTGTAACCCCAGGCGGGCAAACTCTCCTTGTATCAATGCCTGCAAGAGCTCGCAAACGCTGTATTTTTTTTATGTTTCCCCCATAATATTCTAATTCATCTTCAATACAAACTTTTTGTTGTGGTACAACTGTTCGTATGCCTTGTATGCTGACATTAGTATAAGTATTAAACATAATAAAAATTCTGCCTTTTATGGTTTTACCAAGGTTGTTTTAATACTATTTGCAATTTTTACTACTTCTGTTGTAGCTAAGGTACTGTACAGAGGTAAACATAGAATAGTCGTTGCCACTTTTTCTGAAATAGGTAGCAAGGCTCTGTGTTCGTCTTTTAGGTAGGGTAAGGTGTTTAAAGAGGGGTAAAAGTAACGACGAGGAAAAATAGCATTTTTTTCAAGGGTGTTCTTTACGCTGAGTAATGAGGATTCATTTTCAAAAATGACAGGGTAATAGCAAAAATTATAGTCTAAACCTTGGCGTAAAGAGTGTTTTTGTAAAGGAAGACCCTCAAGCAATGTATCGTAGAACAGGGCAATCTCTTTTCGTAAAGTAATTTCTTGGTCCACTTGTGGTAAAACACTTAAGCCCACTGCAGCATGTAGCTCAGAAAGTTTTGCGTTAATACCAAGGCTATAATGCGTATCGCCAATATGCCCGAATTGGCGTAATAAAGTAAGTTTTTTTTGTAATGAACTTTCATGACAAAACACAGCGCCGCCTTCACAGGTATGAAAAAGCTTGGTAGCGTGAAATGAGGCAACGCTACAATTCCCATAAGAAAAAAGGCTATTACCTTGATACTTACATGCAAAAGCATGAGCAGCATCGTAAAGGATAGGAATGTTATATTTTTGTGAAAGATGCGCAAAGCCTTCAACGTCACAAGCATTGCCAAAGACATGTACAGGAAGTATGCCCGCAACTTGAGATGTTATGCATTTCTCTACTTGGTAAGGTTCGATACAAAGAGTGTTAGGGTCAATATCCACAAAAAGAGGTGTGCAACCTTCCCAAAGTAGAGCCGAAAGTGTTGCTACATAGGTAAAAGGGGTGGTTATGACAGTTTTTCCTGATAAGCCGAGGGCTCGTATGGCCAACTGCAAAGATAGCGTTCCATTGGCGCAAAGAACAATATTTTGAAGAGAAAAATAGTCTTTAAGCTCTTGCTCAAGCTTTCTAATATGGGGCCCGCTATTGGAAAACATTCCGTCCTTTATGCTATTGCGGATGTAACTTTCCAGTAAATGAGGTTGAGGAAGCGTAGATTTGGTTACGTGCACGGGCATAAAGGGCTCACTTTGATTTTTCGAAAGGTAAGTATATAATGCGTCTTAAAAAAAGTCAAGTAAGCATAATTGTGTGTCGTGTTATACCGCTTGACAAGCGGTGTCACCCAACCCCTCGAGTCAACATTATAAAGCACTACACAAAACCTTAAAGAGGTTCACTGCGCACCTAAAAATCTCTGCGTAATTACTCTTGAAAAAAGCCTTATTTCTTGTTGTAGATGTCT
>CAZBDD010000136.1:0-5018 GCA_964490475.1 uncultured Desulfovibrionaceae bacterium | reverse complement strand
CAAAAAACCAAAGAATATTCACATACCATAATTCTCCAAGGCTTCCGGGAAAGGTTCCTGGGAAAAAGAGTGCGACGCCAAGCCCTAAAACTACAAAGGTCTTCAAAGCAGAGCCAAGAATGAATAGTGCCAAGGGCGGGCCGCTGTATTCTAGTAAAGGCCCTTCAAGAATTTCAGTTTCAGCCTCAGGTATGTCAAAGGGCACTGTGCCCATAGTACCGGGAAGAAAGAGTAAATAGGCTAGTAAAGCCGGAATAGTTATGGGGTTAATACCCAAGATACCGTTTTCTTGCTGAAAGGCCACAATGGCTTGTAATGAAAATTCTGCACCTATGCCATGGGCTTTGCCCACAAACATGGCCACTGTGAGTAAAATGGCTAAAAGGGGAATTTCATAGGCAAGCATCATAAGCATTTCACGCGAAAAGCCTAGCGCGCCAAAGGGAGAAGATGAAGCCGTGGCACCTAACATAAGCGCGATGGCAGGTATGGGTAAAAGATAGAAAATAACAAGTAGATCGCCCATATTGCTCATGCCGTCATAAAGACCGCTGATGGGTATGAAGGCCGCGCATACGGCCATACCCACAAAACCTACCACCGGCGCCAGCAAAAATGCCGTGCGGTGCGCCGTTTCGGGAATAAGGGTTTCCTTGGTGAGCAGTTTGGCAATGTCTAACATGGGTTGTATAAGCGGTGGCCCCACACGTCTTTGCAAACGTGCTTCCATGCGCCTGTCTAATCCTTTAAGGAAAAGTCCCACAGCCAAGGCAAAAATGCCGCCGGGGAAAAGACACATATGAAAAAGGGCAAGCAAGGTATCTAACATGGTCTATTTCTCCTTTTTAGGGGCAAAGGATTTCCAAAATGTAGGGACAAAACTTTCGCGCCAAAAAGTAGCAAGACCGCCATAGACGCTATTGGGCTGCATACGACTGGTGGCTTCTTTCGGTGGCAATCCACAAGTATGCACAGGGGTAATACGATAATTTTTTGCAACAAAATAGTTTAATGCTTTCCATGTTCCCACCAAGGCTAAGAGCATCATGACCCACATATTGGTGGCATTCCATGCGGCAGGGCCATCGTGAAGACCGCTAATGCCTACATTAAGAACTTGCAAATTGTAATCTGTAAGAACGCCGTTGATGGGGTAGAGCATAAGTCCTGGGAAAATGCCCAAAAGTATGCAACCCACGGCTAAAATGCTCATGGCTATGCGCATGCGCGGTGAGGCGTCTTCTATATGTGCTAAATGTGGCCCCGGTTGTCCCATGAAGGCTGTGTGTAAAAATTTAGCAATATAGGCCAAGGTTACAACAGAGCCCACCAAAGAGAGCAAAGCTAAGAAGGGTTCATTTATTTGCATAAGCGCATGGTAAATAATCCATTTTGATGTGAAACCGCTGGTGGGGGGGACTCCCACCACGGAAAGACCAGCTATGGCAAACATGGCAAGGGTAAAAGGCATTTTATGGCCAATACCACCTAAATCGTGTAAATTATCCTTATGGCTTTGGAACATAAGTACACCGCACATAAGGAAGAGTAAATCTTTGAAAAACACATGGTTTATCACATGCAATAAGCCACCGGCAAAGCCAAGACTGGTGCCTACGGCTACAGCTAAGACCATGTAGCCAATTTGACTAACAGTAGAATAAATGAAAATGAGCTTAAGATTACTGCTCAGTAATGCTTGAATGGAGGCCATAACAATAGTGATGCCGCCAATCCATAAAATAAGCGTTTGTACAGTGCGCACTTCTGCGGCACTGATAGCATGTAGTAAAGTTAAGCCACCGCCAATGATAATGAAAAGCTTCATGAGACCCAGCAAGGCACTCTTTAAAAGTACTGAGGATATGAAACCAGACACAGGCGTAGGTGCAAGGGCAGGGTGCATTTGCCAGTCAATACGCAAAGGCAGCTGAGCAGCCTTCATGACAAAGCCAAGCGCCAATAAAGCATAGCCTGCAAAACCCCAAGCTTGTGTAGCAACGTCTGAAGGAGAGGTACGCCAAGCGCTGATGTTTTCAATGCTTTGGAAGTCTAAGGATATATGACCACCTAACATACATACACCAAGGAAAATACAGCCCGCGCCGCTTAAGTTGAAAAGAAAATATTTAAAGGCCTCTTGAAGACTTTCCTTGGTTCCTTCGTGCGCAATAGTGAAATACAAAGCCCATGAACTCATAATTTCCCAGAAAAGGAAGAATCCGAAAAGGTTTTGTGCAGAGGCTAGACCAATGAGGCCGGCGCACATGGCACAGAAAAAAGCATAAAACCGCCATTGGCTATGGCTATGCTCCATATATTCAAGGGCGTATACCATATTTACAGCACCTATTAAAGGCACTATGCAGGCAAAGCCAAAAGACAATGTGTCCATGTCTTGCCCAAAGAAGAATACCAAAATAGCCGTTAATAGCAATATTCCCACGGTTGCTTGTCCTGCACGTAGGCGGTCGTTGCGCAAAAGATAGGGCAAAAAAGCGCCTAACATGGGTACAACCACATAGATGGGCCAGGAAATATGCATGCTCTCTAAAGCAACAATGGCTTCAGGGATAGGGGCAAAAAAATGAGCAGCAGCGCCGGTAACTAAGCTTTGTGTCAGCTGTGGGCATACACCTAAAATAAGCGTTAAAGCTGCTAAAATTCCCAAGGCTAAACCCATGGCGCCTTGCGTTTTAAAATTTGTGGGCGCTATTTCTTGATGGAGCATATCTCTACTATGTTCGGCTTTTTCAAAAACAAGCGTGCGTAATATACGAACATAGTACACGGCTCCCACCAATGACCCTGCTACTATTAGGGCAGCCATGAGCCAATGTCCTGTAAGTAATGAGGCTTGAATCATAAGATATTTGCCTTGAAATCCTGCAAAGGGTGGTAAACCCATAATGGCAAGCAAACCTACACTGATACAGCCCACTGTAAAGGGCATCTGTTGTCCAAGGCCACGTAAGTCTTCCAGTTTGCGACTACCTGTACGTAAAATAAGTACGCCGGCACCTAGGAAAAGCAAATCCTTCATGATGGCATGGTTTATCACATGTGTGAGAACTGCTACAGTAGAAAGGTAGGTACCAAGGCCAAGTACAAGAACAATTTCCCCCACTTGTCCTAGAGTAGAATAGGCCAAAATACGCTTAATATCATCTTGACGTAAGGCCATAACCTCGCCGTATATAAGTGTTATACCACCTAGGAAGCTAAGGTTATAACCAATCCAAGAAAGATTGCCCTGCATAGGGCCTTGCTGTGCTAAAGCCGCGGTACCTGCTTGCCCCAGTAAAAGCGTCACAATGCCAAAAATCCCCATCTTGGTAATGATACCTGAAAGAGGCCCAGACACAGAAGAAGGCGCCGCTGGGTGGGCGTCAGGAAGCCAAGCATGCAGAGGCACAATACCGGCTTTGACGGCAAAACCTACTAGGGTCAGCATAAGCGTTATTTTTAAGGTAAAGGAGGGCATGGCGGCGGTGATTTCTGGTATGGCAAATAAGCTTGCGCTACTACCACCTAAAAGGGCAAGTCCGGGAAGCATGAGTAAGGCGCCACCGGCACACATAATATAATATTTACTACCAGCATCAAGAACGGCTTTTGCTTGAGCTCCTGTTCTTTCATGTACTACAAGGAAGTAGGAAGCAAAGGTCATGAGTTCCCAATAACCATAAAAAACGCCTAGATTTGGTGTAGTAACAATGCCCACCAAGGCGGCAAAGGTGAGTAGCAAGAAAAAATAGTAGGCGTGTAATCTGTGTGCATGAGCCATATAGCCGGCAGAGTAGATGCTTACCACAAGTCCCATACCTGTAATAAGTACCGCGAAAAGGCGAGCCATGGGGCTTATATCGCCCATAGTGCTAGCACATACAAGCGCTAAAGTCATGAGGAGTATAGCACTTTTTTCTAGAAATTTTGGAAATTTAGTGCAAACAAGCGCATGGATGAAGCTTCCATAAAAAAGTAGGGTAAAGGCCATATGGCTTGGGGCATGTTCGAGGGTAATGTTTGCTGCTGCTGCGCAAATGTCTGCCATGGGAGCGCGCAAAAAACCTAGAATTAGTACTAAAAAGGCAAAGAAAAGACTGATTATGCCCACATGACCTTGTTGAAAACACGGCCCTTGGCTACACGAATCTTGTGTGTTTTCCAAGTAAATTTTACGCACAGCGGCAATATGCAGCCACACAAAAACCATACAGCTTATTGCAACGAAGACTAGTGCCGTCACTGCGCCAAAAAAATCTGCTGACAAAATGCCTTGGGTGGCAAAAAAACGCCCTTCCGGTACGAGGAAGGGAGAGCCACCCACTGTTGCAAGCAGGCCAAGAGCAAAAAATGCCGCCGCTTTAGGATTATGAAGAGCGGCCTTTTGTATATTCTGTGCCGTTTTTTCTGAATGAATTATTGCTTTATTGGTTTTACACAAGGCCTGTAAAGCTGTAAAAGCAAGGCCGCGTGTTACCAGTTGAAAAAGAATAAAAAGCATGGCGCCTGTGGTGGCTAAGCCTTGGCCTGCACTGAGAGCCATGGCAGCAAAGCCTATGTCTGCCAATGCGCCCCATGCAAGCATTTTAGCATAAACCTCTCGGTATTTATAGGCTTTGAAAGTGCTGTACATGAGTAAAAGCACGCTTGCATAGAATAAAGCAGGGCTATGGGCGAAAAAATCAAAAATTGCATGCGTCATATTTGCCTCTTGAGTGAGAAAGGACGGAGCCTTCAATTTTTGGGATGTACTGCTAAACAATATTGCATCAAGAATGGTACAAAAAGTACGTTGTAATCAACTATCCTGCATTCATATTGTTTAGAAAGAACTATTTATGATTATGAAGAGTATGAGTAGTGTATTTTTTTGTCAAGAATAAAATTACAGCTCATTGAAAAAGTCGTTTTTATAGAGAAAATTATTGAAATAATTTTAAGTCTTTGGATGGTGTGAGGGAAGTTTGAGGGAAAGGGAGCTTTTAGGCTTTGGCACTTGTTCCTTTAGCAGG
>CAZBDD010000135.1:1897-5162 GCA_964490475.1 uncultured Desulfovibrionaceae bacterium | reverse complement strand
TCATCGGGGCAAATTTTATTTCAGCAAAAGCCTTTGTATTCTCCTCAAGGACAAGCTACATTAGATGGCTCCATCCAAATGATTTTCCAAGATCCCTATGCCTCACTTAATCCCCGTTTACCCATCGGACTTTCGGTGGCAGAACCTTTAACCGTGCGAAACGTCCCTAAGGCGCAAAGATTAGCTCGCATGCAAGAAATGTTACAACTTGTGGGCTTTTTTCCAGAGCACGCCACCCGCTACCCTCACGAATTTTCCGGCGGTCAACGTCAACGCATAGCAGTAGCACGAGCCCTTATAACTGAACCACAAGTACTTATTTGTGATGAACCTGTTTCTGCCCTTGATGCCTCTGTGCAAGCTCAGGTATTAAACCTTATCTGCGATGTGCAAGAACGTTTTGCACCGGCATGTATTTTTATTTCTCACGATTTATCTGTAGTAGGTTTTATATGTCCGCGTATTGCAGTTATGTATTTAGGTAAATTAGTAGAAGATGCTCCGCGTGAACAGCTTTTTTCCCATGCGGCTCATCCCTATACCCAAGCTTTACTTGCATCCATCCCTTCTCTTGATCCAAGTCAAAATATTTCCCACACGCCCCTCAAAGGTGAGTTACCAAGCCCCATACAACCGCCCGCAGGGTGTACCTTCCACCCTCGTTGTCCCAAAGCCATGGATATTTGTAAAAAAATCGCCCCTACCTGGACACAATTGAACGAAAAACATAAAGTTCGTTGTCATTTATATGAAACTACAAATCAGCATTGATTTTCTTATTAAATTCATATAGTATACTTAAAGTGCTTTTCGAAAAGGAATTCAGATATGCGGCGTTTACTTTTTTGGGGTGCTCTTCTTTTATTGTTTGCCCTTTCGCTTATTTTTTTATTGCAAAAGCGCACCTATCTTCTTGCACACAATGCAGATGCAAAAGAAATTTATGCCACACACCTTCCAACAGAAGGTAGATTTTGCATTAAATTTACCCATTCTGTGGCCTTAAGCCCTGTAGAAGAATGGTATCGTGCAGAAAATGAAAACATTGTATTAACCTCCACCGTGTATGAAGATTTTGGAGCAGGCTTACCCCACGATACAGCTCCGGGACAACATATGTTTGTGGAAGACGGTAAAGTACACATTACAGGGTTCACCCTGTCTCTTCTAGATTTGCAAGTGCGTGTGGGCCGCATTGCAAACCACGAACTTATTGTGGAAAGAAGTAAAGAACAAGCTTTAGAATTTATTCCTTTAAGCTTTTTCGCCTTGCAGGGGAAAACTGTCATTTTTTCTATTCAAGAAATATCATGGTTTATGGCCATGATAAAGAATTGGAAAAAAATACCTTTCCATTCAAAGTCTTAACATTTTGTTTCTTTTTTAACGCAAATCAAGGAGGTACCATGAGTCATAAAGAACACATGGAAGATCGCATTACAGAGTCCGCCAAAGGGCTTGGACTAGAGGAAGGCAAGCTAGATGCTTCCGTGGCAGAGCAAATGCAAGACAAAGTAGATGTGTCTGACATTGTAGCAAAATACGACAAAGAAGCAACGTATAGGCAATTTAAAGGTTTTATGGATATATTTATCCGCTTTTTGTGTATTATTTTCTCAGCATTTCACCTTTATACCGCCGCTTTTGGTTCTTTTGCACCGCAAATTCAACGTTCTGTACACCTTGGCTTTGTGCTTACCTTGGTTTATTTACTCTACCCCATTCGCAGTAAAAGCAATTTACACAGATTAGCTTGGTATGATGTTATTTTAGCCATACTAGGTGCTGTGGTTTGTGGATATATTGTGTATAATTACGATGTCATCGTATTAGAAGCTGGCCCCCCCACAAATATAGACCTTATTTTTGGTGGTCTTGCCATTGTTTTAGTATTGGAAGCCACACGGCGCATCGTGGGCTTACCCATAGCCTTGGTGGCAGCCATTTTCTTAGTGTATGCCAAATTTGGTAACTATATTCCCGGCATGCTAGGTCATAAAGGCTTCAGTATTAACCGTATTGTAGGGCATATGTATCTGACAACCGAAGGTATTTTTGGTATGCCTTTGGGGGTTTCTGCTTCTTTTGTATTTCTTTTCGTACTTTTTGGAGCTTTTTTACACAGCACAGGGCTGGGCAAATTCTTTATTGACTTAGCCCTTGCCGCCGCCGGAAAATATGTGGGTGGCCCTGCTAAAGTTGCCGTATTGGCATCGGGTTTTTTTGGCACTATTTCCGGAAGCTCTGTAGCCAATACCGTATCCACAGGCACCTTTACCATTCCGCTCATGCGTAGTGTGGGTTATAGGGGGCACTTTGCCGGTGCTGTAGAGGCAGCCTCGTCCACCGGCGGGCAGATTATGCCACCCATTATGGGTGCTGCCGCCTTTATTATGGCGCAATTTTTAGGGATTAGCTATTTTGAAATTGCAAAAACTGCCATTATTCCTGCTGTACTTTATTACCTTGCTGTAGGTTTTATGGTACATATGGAAGCAAAAAGACTAGGTCTGCAAGGCATTCCCAAAGAAAGACTGCCTGTTACCTTACATGTTTTGCGTGAAGGTGGCTATTTACTTATTCCTATTTTTGTACTTATTTACTTGCTCATGCAAGGATATACGCCTTTAAAATCCGCGTATTATTGTATTGTTACCACCGTTGTGATTTCTTTCTTGGCCAATAACTGGAAAATATACAGAAGCCCCAACGCACCCAAAGAAAGCAAAATGGCAGCTTTTATTGAATGCAATAAAATTAATATAAAAGATGCCCTGGCAGCCATGGAAAATGGAGCGCGTTTGGCCTTGGGTGTTGCGGCAGCCTGTGCGTGTACTGGTATTGTTATTGGTGTGGTCACCCTTTCCGGTATGGGATTAAAACTTGCCAATGCCATTGTTACTCTTTCCGGCAATAGCTTTTTCCTCACCCTGTTCCTCACCATGTTGGCTTCTATTATTTTGGGTATGGGGCTTCCCACCACAGCAAAGTACATTGTATTAGCCACCATTGCTGCACCAGCCATTGAAGAATTTGGTGTACCAGCCATTGCCGCCCACTTATTTATTATGTACTTTGGCATTTTGGCTGACTTAACGCCTCCGGTGGCTCTTGCTGCCTATGCAGCTGCAGGTATTGCCCGATCAGAACCCAATAAAACAGGGTTCACGGCGGTAAAACTCGCCTTTGCTGGCTTCTTAATACCGTATATCTTCTGTTATAATCCTGGCCTGCTTATGATTAATGCCACAGGTCTTGAAGTTAC
>CAZBDD010000135.1:0-1797 GCA_964490475.1 uncultured Desulfovibrionaceae bacterium | reverse complement strand
GAACGACGCCCGCGAGTAAAAGCTCTTTGTTTGCGTAATTCATCAAGATTTTTCTTAATCTTAGCAATACGATCGCGCACACGGCGCCTGTCTGTTTCTAGCTTCGTTTCACCGGGGCCACGTCCACCAATGCCGCCCATAAGCCTGTCCATGGCTCTGTTTTTTCCTACTAGGCGTGGCTGGGTATATTTTAATTGGGCACTTTCTACTTGTAATTTTCCCGCACTGCTCACAGCATGCTGCGCAAAAATATCTAAAATAAGCTGAGTTCTGTCTAAGACCTTGCGTTCAGTAATATCAGCTAAATTGTGTAATTGCGCTGGCGACAATTCACCGTCAAAAACCAGCACCGAGGCATGACCTTGTAAAGCTTGCACTTCGAGTTCTGCCATTTTACCCCGACCCAAAATAAATTTAGGATTTACCTTAGGTACACGCTGTATAACACGACCGACCACAGTAAGCCCTGCCGTAGCTGCTAAATCTGCCAATTCATCCAGATGGCCTTCTTGTACCGGCCTAGCTTGAGTGCCTACCGAAATCAATATGGCACGCGTGGTAGACTCTGCCTCTTTAGTGCCGTCAAGTTCGCGGCGAAGCTCTTCTTCCAAAGATTCTACCATGGTGAAATCGGCTTCGGTTTTATCCCAAGCCTTAGGCTCATATATCATATATGGCTTATTTTCAGGGTTTGGCGGCATGAGGTGCGCATATTGCCACTGCACAGGTTCTCCATGAGGGCTCACAGTCAATACACAAACGGCATCTAGTCGCAAGAAGAGCATGTCCATAAGGTCTTCTTGCGACAATAATTCTGGCGTTAGGTGCGTATGTAAAAGACGCGCTCCACGCAAGCGCCCTGCCCCACCACGTCCGCGTGATAACTCTGGAATAAGAATACCCTTGGTATCCCCCACCATAAGCACTTCAACCTTGCCTTTTCTATCAATAAGCAAACCTATTTGGCGTCCGATGGCACGAGAAAGAGCTGCAAGTTCACGAGCTTGTTCTATGGTAAACGCCTCATCCATGGGGAAGCGTCGGGTACTCAGTCGATTGATGGCTTTAAGCTGACTTTGCTTTAGACCTTCAAGATTTCCGTCAATGGCGGCACTAGCGATAACTCACTCCTTAGTGTATTAGCGTAAATAAGATGTTATGAGCGAATCATAACGCGACGTAGCTTCAAAAGCACGCGAAGCCATAAGCTGACGAAAAGCCAAACTCACGCACATTTTATTCACACGCATTTCTTTCATGGCTTGATTATACCATTCTGTGGCCGGAAGCACCAAGACACTATGATAATTTTTAGCCGCAGCGCGAATCATGCAAGGGCCACCAATATCAATTTCCTCCACGGCTTCAAGACGCGAAAGTTTGCGCTCCACAGCACCAGCAAAATCATATAAATTCACACAAACTAAATCAAAGGGGGCAATATTGTGTTCTTGCAGGGTTTCTAAATGTTCAGCATTGTCTTTATCTGCAAGAATGCCTCCGTGAATTTTTGGGTTAAGAGTTTTCACCCTTCCCCCCAAAATTTCGGGAAAGCCCGTTACATCACTTACCTTGGTTACTTTTAAACCTTGCCCTTCTAAAAAGGCATAAGTTCCACCGGTAGAAACTAATTCTACACCATTTTCTGCCAAAAAGATGCCGAATTCACCAAGACCAGTCTTATCCGTCACTGATATAATAGCGCGTTTAATAGGTAAAAGTTCCATAGTATTCCTCCCAGAAAAAATGTGCCAGAAAATACCTTATCATGCAATATGTTTAGAGCAATTATTTTGT
>CAZBDD010000134.1:0-5228 GCA_964490475.1 uncultured Desulfovibrionaceae bacterium | reverse complement strand
GAAATTTGGTGACTCGGTAACCACCGACCATATTTCTCCCGGCGGAAGCATTGCGGCGGAATATCCTGCGGCTAAATACTTGCAGGAACGCGGCTTAAGCCCTAAGGATTTCAATACCTATGGCAATAGACGCGGTAATCATGAAGTGATGATGCGCGGTACCTTTGGTAATATTCGCTTGCAAAATCAATTAGCTAGCAAAGACGGCTCTTTCACGGTGAAATTCCCTGAAAAAGAAGAAATGTTTATTTTTGATGCCGCCGAAGCCTATGCAAAAGAAAAAACACCGCTGGTTATTGTGGCAGATAAGGAATACGGCACGGGCTCTTCCCGTGATTGGGCCGCCAAGGGTTCGTATTTCCTTGGGGTTAAAATGGTACTGGCGCAGTCCTATGAGCGTATTCACCGTGCAAACCTTGTGGGTATGGGCATATTACCCTTACAATTCTTAGAGGGGCAATCTGCACAAAGTCATGGCTTGCAGGGCGATGAACTTTTCAGCCTGAAAAATCTTAATGATATAGCCGTGGGTGCCACCGTGCACGTGCAGGTACAAAGCGCAGATGGGACGAGTAAAGAAATTCCCATGCTGGCCCGATTGGATACGCAATCTGAGCAAACATGCTTTAAGCATGGGGGAATATTGCCCTTTATTATGCGTAAACTGGTGGTTTCTTAATTTTACTAAAATTAGGCCCCGTGTGCACATCCACGGGGCTTGCTTCTTAAGCCAAATCCTTTGAAAATATAGTCTTAACAAATTACTAATTAAGACCTCTGCATAATCCAAAAAAATGTTAAAATACATGGATGCTTTGCTGTCCATTTGCGTAATTGCTCATTCTTCGCAAACGTAAACGTCTTCGGCGCCCGTTGAGTGGTTACTTCGCTTCGCTCGCAATAACTTTTGTTGTAATACCAAGTCATTGCGGGGAGCCTAGCGACGAAGCAATCCACGCATTTGTACTTGTGCAGAGGTCTCAATTCACAAAAAAAAGAAATGTTGCTCATTTTCACATTACAGCGTAAACTGTTATATTCTGTTAAAACGGTACTACAGATTTACCATATATCTACCGTTTTCATGGCTTGAAAATACATTGCTCTAAATTTACCCACGCTTCCATATTACTCCCTCTCGGAGTAAAGCATACATTTAGGGCTTTATCTACATTGGAGAAAAAAAATGAGTTTACCCAGTTTAAACATTGGCGATATTACAGCCAGAGTTCCTATCATTCAAGGTGGCATGGGCGTTGGCATTTCTCTGTCCAGTCTTGCCTCTGCTGTGGCGAATGAAGGCGGTATTGGCGTTATTGCCGGTGCCATGATCGGAATGAGAGAATCAGATATAGCAAAAAACCCCATTGAGGCCAATGTGCGTGCCTTGGGGCAAGAAATTCAAAAAGCCCGTAAGCTCACTTCTGGTCTTATTGGTGTTAATATCATGGTAGCTTTAACCACTTTTAGTGAAATGGTTAAGACTTCTATTGAAAATAGAGCTGACTTGATTTTTTCCGGTGCTGGCCTTCCTTTAGAATTGCCTAAAATTTTACGTGATGTCTGTGAACAAAAGAAAGAAGAGTTTCGCACAAAATTAGTGCCCATTGTCTCTTCTGCTCGTGCGGCTTCCATTATTGCTAAAAAATGGATGAGTCGCTCTGATTATGTTCCCGATGCTTTTGTATTAGAAGGCCCAAAAGCAGGAGGACACCTAGGTTTTAAAGCGGAAAACTTAGACGACCCTAATTTTGCTTTAGAGAAATTAGTGCCCGAACTAATAGATGTTGCTAAAGCCCTAGAAGACAAAGCTGGTCGCGCCATTCCAGTGATTGCCGGCGGCGGGGTGTACAGCGGAGCTGACATAAAGCATATGCTTGATTTAGGTGCATCTGGAGTGCAAATGGGTACACGCTTTGTGGCTACGCATGAATGTGATGCCTCCGACGGCTTTAAGCAAGCCTATGTCAATGCTAAAGAAGAAGACATCACCATCATTAAAAGCCCTGTAGGTATGCCCGGAAGAGCTCTTGTTGGGCCTTTTATTGAATCTATGCGTGGCGGACAAACTAAACCCTTTAAATGTGCTTTCCATTGTGTGCATACTTGCGAACAAGAACAAACCCCCTACTGTATAGCTATGGCTCTTATCAGCGCCATGCGTGGAAATTTCGGAAGGGGTTTTGCGTTTTGCGGAAGTAACGTTTGGAAAGTAGATAAAGTAATTTCTGTACGCGAGCTCATTGCCAGCCTACAAGATGAATTTGATGTAGCCATGCAAGGCACAGCTAAATAACTGCAAGTTCTTTGCATAGATGTAATAAAAAAGCACAATCAAACGGTTGTGCTTTTTTATTTATATTCTAATATCGGCTCATGATAAGGTAAAATATTTGTGAAGCTCATTCATTTCCCCATGTGCATCTTGATTTTTTCCTTGCTCAGCACAGCATTGATCTGTCAAAAAAGTTAATAATTTTTGCAAGGTAGCATATTGCGCTGTACAAAAAAGAGTGCGTCCTTCTCTTCTTTGCTGCACAAGGCCAACCGTTACTAAGGCCGCTATATGATGGCTTAATGTGGAGGAAGGAATCTCTAATTCCTTTTGTAAATCCCCTACGGCAAGACCTTTATCTCCTGCAATGACCAATCGTCTATAAACATGCAAACGAGTTGGATGCCCCAATTCTTTTAACACAGATGCTGCATTTATCAAATCCATATTCACCTCTCAAGCAATACCAATAAATCTTACATGGAAATTTTCCTCTTGACAAGTCTAATAATTCGATTATTCTAGAAACATAATTTTTCAGACAGGAGTATTCATGGAAACTTACATACCAATGATTAAAGACGCTTTAGGAATGTTTTTATTTTTAGGCGCAGAGCTTTCAATTCTTTTTATCCTCATTTCTGCTGGGGTTTCTCTCTTACAACAATATATTCCAGATAGTAAGGTGCAACAAGTTCTAGGAAGCAGCAATGGAAAAGGCTATTTATTAGCCGCAGGTTTAGGAGCTATTACTCCTTTTTGCACCTGTTCTACAATACCAATGTTACGCGGTCTTTTACGAGCTAAGGCTGGTTTTGGTCCTACATTAACCTTCCTCTTTGCCTCTCCCCTACTCAATCCCATCATTATAGGCCTTTTTGTGGCAACCTTTGGATTGAAAGTTACCATAACTTACACATGCATTGCACTGCTCGTATCGATTTTAGCAGGTGTCATCCTTAAATCTATGGGCTATGAACGCTATGTCATACAAGAAGTTTTTGAAAAAGAACAAGTCAAAAAATGCTGCCCTTCAGAAGCTAAAGACGTAATTTTAGAAATGAAGCCCGTTGCAACAGTAAATGCCGTACAAGCTGCTTCTTGTTGTACACCACCTTCTTCAGCGGCATCACCATTTTCTGCACCCACAGATTGCTGCAGTACAACAACGCAAACGTCTTCTTGCTGCTCTACAAAGCCAGATGCAAAACTACTTTTTGAACCCATTATGGCTAAACCAACTCCCATAGATAATTGCTGCAGCAACCCCACACAATCTACATGCTGCGACTCAACAGCCACTGAATCTTCTTGTTGTGGTACAGCTCCACTACCAGAAAATGCCACGCTTAAACAAAAATGCCTTGCTGCATTAAAAGACGGGTATGCACAATTTAAAGAAGTGCTTCCTTTCTTATTGCTAGGTATATCCTTAGGCGCTATAATATACGGCTTTGTACCCTCTGATTTTATTGCAAAGTATGCTAGCGGCGATTCTATTTTCGCTGTACCCATTGCCGCTGTTATTGGCATTCCTCTTTATGTACGCGTGGAAGCGCTTATTCCTCTTTCAGCTGTTTTGTTAGGTAAAGGCATGGGCTTAGGCGCAGTAATGGCACTTATTATTGGCGGTGGCGGAGCCAGTTTAACAGAAGTTATTCTCTTAAAGTCTCTATTTAAGCTGCCTATTATTATAGCTTTCTTAGTAGTTGTTTTAGTTATGGCTATGGGAGCAGGCTATATATTCCAATTTGCCTTTTAATTTAAGAAACGTTGATTTATTCATTTCTTGAGGGGGAAAGGGGTACTTTTGCTAGCGCCAAAAAGTTACCCCTATCCCCTCAAAACGCGCCAATAAATCATAATTTTTCAATGGTTAAACCAAAATTTTACTATAATAAGAATAATAAGCGCGTTTTGAAAGTTTCCCCAGAAAAAAATAACTAAAGAAGCACCAATGTAAAAGCTCCCTTCTTGCATGCTATGAAGAAGGGAGCTTTCTTTGTTTACACGCGCCACTCTTGTGAGGAGATCAAGATGCACTGCGGCGCTTCATGAGGAAAACAGTCCATATTACCCAGTTATATTTTCTGTGCCTCAAAAATTTCTATATAAAATGGACTAACCCATTTGCTCTTTTAGCCATTGCTTGATACCAAACGTAGGAGTAAATATACCTTTCAACTGTCCATATTCTTCATGAAATTCTTCACGTAAGTCATGCGGTAAAGGCATAGTAAAAATATCATCAGCTTTTTCTGAATTGCGGCGCACCAAACGTAACATAGGCTCTTCTTCCCACGTATCAACTACAAAATACGTTGAATAATCATCCTTAGAGCGCACCGGCGGATATTCAGCGTTCCAATCATTGTTGCCCCATTCTAAATACATTGTTACTGCATGTTCTGGGGTGAGATTCCAATCGATATCGTATTGTATATTTTGTAGGCTAGTCATGATGCCCTCCTTGTTTGTTGATTTAATAGTAATCATTCCTTTTAAGATTGGCAAGTCTTTAACTAGGTTTTTTTTATTTTTTTTTGAACCCCTATCAACTTATTACAAAAAAAATTTTCTAATCAGAATGTTAGAATGTTTTCCTCCATTTGTTAGCGTGCTATTTTGACGTTGTAATGCTTTTCAACTGTGGTAATAAAATGCGCGAGAGCTGAATTTCTTTGCATAATTTTTTTTACAGGAAGCCCCGGCACTAACGCATTCTTATTCACTTTACCCGTAGTTATTTGATAATAAAAATCTACCAAGAGAGAGACACGCCGATTAGCAGCGCAATGAATGAGTATGTTTTTACCTTTCAGTTGATTCATGGTGGCTATAAAGGCTTCCATAGTCACTAGAGGATTTTCGGTGTCAAAGGGAATATTGAAATACACAAGGTCTGCATTGTAAATGGCAGCTAAGTTAGGTTGTGGTTCTGCACGTAGAGGAG
>CAZBDD010000133.1:0-5247 GCA_964490475.1 uncultured Desulfovibrionaceae bacterium | reverse complement strand
GCTGAATGCCCAAACCTAAAAAAGATAAACCAGCCACATGTAAGAGCATATGTCCCACATCTAAGGTGGCTAAAATGCACATTTGTCCTAAAATCATAGGTACGAAGTGCCGCAAGATAAGGCGACTTCTACTCACCCCCATGCTTTGTGCCGCAATAACGTATTCTCTATTTTTCAAGCTTAATACATAAGAGCGTACTAAGCGCGTATACCATGCTAAATGAGTGATACTAATGGCTAGCACTAAGTTACTAAGGCCTGTGCCCAGCACTGCAATAAGAAAAAGAGCTAAAACCACCGTGGGAAATACCATCATACCATCACAAATACGCATAACCACAGTGTCAAAAACACCACCTAATATGGCAGAAAAGGCTCCTAAGGTTATGGAAAGCACAAGGAGTAAAGCCAAAATAGCGCACACTGTCCATAGTGAATATTGAGCTCCCAGCATAAGCCGTGAAAAAACATCGCGGCCTAAATGGTCGGTACCTAACCAATGTTCTGCATCGGCTGGTAAGAACTTTTTATCTAAATCCACCAAAGTAGCATCGTGAGGTGCTAACCATGGCCCCAGTACTATGCAAAGCAGTAAGGGAATAAAGATGCATAAGGCTAAGTAAAGTTTTTTATGTTGCATGACTGTCCCTTGTGCTTCTTGTCTGAGTCTTTGTTGTTAACACAATGCGAGGATCTATAGACGCGTAGATACAGTCCACCACAAAATTGATACAAACAAAAATACAAACCATAATTAATGTAAAAGCTTGAATAACAGGGTAGTCATGATTATAGATGGCACCTACCACGTAGCGTCCTACGCCTGGCCAGTTAAAGATGCTTTCTACTATCACAGCCCCGCCCAGTAATTCGCCAAAATACATACTTAAAGCCGTAAGTACAGGTATGCAGGCATTGCGTAAAATATGAAGCCAAATGCGAAAGGAGGATAAACCGCGGGCTTTAGCATACATGACAGTTCTGCTATGCATATGCTCTAACACTGCGGCTCGTACCAAGCGAGCATTGATACCCAGTGACATAAAAGCCAAGGTGCATACAGGTAATATGTAAGACAATGGCCCTTCATTACCCATGGCCGGCAGAATATCCCATTGCCTTGCAAACACCAGCACCAGTAAAAATCCTAGCCAATACGAAGGCATAGATACAGCAGAAAAAGAAAAAATACGGATGACTGTGTCCGGCCATTGATCTCTATATAAAGCTCCCACTATGCCCAAGGGAATACTGCCCAATACGGTGAGTAGCATGGCCCAGAGGGTTAAAGAAAGGGTGGCTGGCATATAGCTGAGCACTTCGCTCAGCGCCGATGAACCGGACACGTAAGAAAAACCCCAATCTCCTTGCAAAGCCTTCATAAGCCAAGCACCATATTGCTGCCATAAGGGCAAATCTAGGCCTAGCTCGTGGCGTACTTGCAACAGCATCTCTTCTGTAGGCACAAGACCCGAAAGGCGTATGTAAGCCATGGCGGCATCGGCATCGCCCATGCGTAAGATGCAAAATACAAAAAACGATATACCTAGCAAGAGGGGAATGGTGCTCAAGGCTCGGCGAAGGATAAATGAGATCATGGCAACCTTATTTTTTCACAGTATTGTGCAGGTTTAATTCATACGATACAGGCGAAAAAGAAAAGCTTTTCACAACAGATTTTTTGTATAAAGCTTTATCTACTGTAAAGCTTAGCGGTACATAAATTTCTGCTTCATGTATAATACGCCAAATATCGGCAAAATGTTGTTTTGCTTCTGTGTCATCGGCGGCATTGAGGGCTTTTTCCATGGCTACATCTAAAGCTTTTTTTTGAGCAATATGTCTTTGAGCTTGATATTCGGGGTGTCCCGGTACTTGCATAATACCCAAGTAAGAGTAAGGCGCATAGGGCGAACCAGATGAGTTTGCAAAAATTAAATCAAAATCTCCAACTCTTTGCGCATCCATAAAGGCCACGCCTTCTTTTCCAATCAAGCTTAATTCAATACCAATGCTTGCCAAATTGCTCTGCACCACTTGTGCTATGGAGCGCATAAGGCTTTCATGCGCCACAAAGGTTAAAGTAAGGCGCAAGGGTTTACCATCCTTTTGTCGAAAAGGAGCGCCGGGTTTTTTTTTCCAACCGGCGGCATCGAGTAAAGCATTAGCTGCAGAGACATCAAAAGGGTAAGGGGGGAGCGATACATTACAGTGGGGAAGGTCTTGCGACATGAGTTGCTCAGCAGTCAGCTCTTGCCCTAGCAGTACTCCTTGTAAAATACCTGCTCTATCAATGGCTCGCATAATAGCCTTGCGCACTTGAAGGTCTTGTAAAGGACCACGGCCGGCATTCATGGCAATGATGCGTGTATTGCGCGGGCTAGATTTGGTCGTAGCGTAATCGGCATCCTTAACAAAAAGTGCATACGCATCGGGTTGAATTTCTGCTGTGCCGTGATCGCCCATAACTGTGGCAATAATATCAATACTGCCGGTTTCAAGAGCTACAGCTCTAGCTTCAGCATCTGGAATAACTTTTACAATAACTTTTTTAAGGCCAGGGGTAGGCCATGCGGTGGCATTCCAATGTTTTTCGTTGCGTACAAAAAGATCATAATGGCCTTTTTTGCGTTCTTGCCAAATCCAAGGGCCTGTGCCCACAGGCTGCACATTTTTTTGGCCTGAGCGCAAAGCCTCTACCATGGCTGGGGAGGCAAAGCGTAAGGGGCGTACAAAGGTGAGCTCTTGTAAAGCAGCTGCATAGGGCTTATGTAGTGTAATGGAAAAAGTGTGGGCATCCAATGCTTTATAGGATGCAATACGTTCTATAAGCTCCAACCAGTCATGGCGCTTTTTATTGGCAAAAACAGCATCAAAGTTTACTTCAACAGCTTGAGCATTGAAGGGGCTTCCGTCTGAAAAAACAACCCCTTGGCGTAAAGTAAAGGTATAGGTTTTTTTATCGGCAGAGATAGTCCACGCAGTGGCGAGGCCGGGTAATAATTTTCCTTCTGGCCCATAATTTATCAAAGATTCGTAGACCATATTTTGCGCAAACATCATGTTTGCACCATAATCATGGGGGTTGAGAGGTCCCACATGAGTGCTCCATGCATAGGTGAGAGTGTCTTTAGCCGCATAAGTAATACTTGGTATGGATGACACAATAAGGAAACACAAAGAATAACGTAGCAAGGTGTGTAGTGCATTTTTTAACATAGGGTATTCCTTTGTAAGTGATGTGCTAGCAAAGGAGAAATAGCATAAAAAAAAGAAGCGTGTCAATTTTTAAAAATCGTGCTACGATTTATGGCCTCTGCATAATCCAAAAAAATTTTGAAATACATGGATGCGCTGCTGTCCATTTGCGTAATTGCTGATTCTTCGCAAACGCAAACGCCTTCGGCGCCCGTTGGGTGGCTACTTCGCTTCGCTCGCAATTGACTTTTGTTGTAATGCCAAATCATTGCGAGCAGCCTAATAATGAAGCCATCTACGCATTTGTAATTGTGCAGAGGTCTCGATTTTAAGTTTTCAAGAAAGAAGTGCCACTGCAAAATGTGTATTTTTTTATAATTTCCCTTGCAAATTTTGTAAATATTACATACTTTAGCTCATAAGGTTTATTGTTGGGGGGTTTTTCATTGATAGCCTTGAATTCAATGAAAAAAATGTGTTTACGGGGTTTTGGTTTTTTGGGGTTTATAATGTTTTTTGCTATTAGAAAGAAAAAGTTTTTTCAAATACTTTGCTATATTGTTTTTCTCTTGAGTGTATCGACGCAATGTTTTGCAGTAGAAAAAACACTTAGGGTTGGTCACTACCCGGGCTTTAATATTTTCGGGGAATCAAAAGAAAATAGTACCAAGGCTTTGGGGCACGATTCTCTCATGGAGCTTGCACAGCAGGCTCAGGTGAAAGTGGAACTTGTGGAGTTGGGTACAGCCTCTTTTGTAGAGTTTTTGTACGGAGGTCGCATAGATATTGCTGGCCTTGTGGTGCCTATTCCTCAATTGACACATTTGGTGAGTTACTCAAAAAACACCTATGGCTATGCGCAATTTGGCCTTGCCAGTAAGAACAAGACGAATTTATTCTATGACGACCCACAATCTATTCATGGAAAAAAAATAGCAACCTTTCATGGCAATAGTGCTAATCCTCTTTTCCGCGCCTATACAGAAAAAAATAATATTACTGTAGAGTATATCCATGGAAGCTTAGATAATTACACTGAGCTTGACGCAGACTATTATCTCATTTTTTCAAGTATTAAGAATATACATGATTTTGAAATCGTGCTTAGATTAGGCAAGTTACCTCTGCATTTTGCTGTTAGAAAAGGCAATGAGGCTTTGTTACAGCCCTTGGAAGAAGCTTTTACAGTTTTAAATAATAGAAAAACTTCAGTTGTTCGTCGAATTTTAGATAAATTTGAAAAAATTGATGAAAAATTTGATAATAGAACCTTGACTCGTGCAGAAGCTGAGTTAGTACGCGGAAAAACGTTTACTGTGGGTTTTATTGAAAATAATCCCCCATTCCAATATCTTGACAAGGATGGTCAGCCGCAAGGCATGAGCATTGATATTTTAAATATGCTGGCTGAAAGATATAATTTCCATGTTATATTTAAACCTTATGAAATTATTGATGGTGGAAGCTCTGCAAATATAGAAGACTTTGATTTAATGCTTTCTCTTAAAGGTGATAAAAAGCAGGTGGATACACTTTTTCGAGCCACAGATCCTTATTACCTAGTCCAAATGATTATGCTTATAAAAAACTCTGACAATACAAGCATAAAAAATATTTTAAAAAATGAAACAAAAATAGGCATGTTGCAAAATATTGCCTTTGATTATAGTGAGTTAAATAGGCTTGTGCCTAAGGCATCCATACAGCATTACAACACTTTGGGTGAGCTTGTACAAGCTTTTGAAAAAAAACAGATAGATGCAGCGGTTTTTACCAGTTCTGACGCGCAATATGCTAGTGCTAGCATTGCTGGAGAAAAGCATTTATACCCTCTAGGTATTGAATTGCCAGTAAGTGTGTACATATCAAATAAGTGGGTTTATCCTTATTTAGATATATTTAACACTATGCTTTCAGATATCTCTTATCAAAGCTTATACGAAATAAATTTTAAGCATACGGTGAACTATTCTCCCGTGTACAGCTTAGAAGACTTTCTTCTTGAGTATTGGCCTTATCTTTTGGGAATGTTTTTTACGGTAGCTTTTT
>CAZBDD010000132.1:0-5267 GCA_964490475.1 uncultured Desulfovibrionaceae bacterium | reverse complement strand
AACTTTGAGGGAGGTTTTTTTGTGCCCTCATAAAACGTTTATGGGGGCTTTTTTTATACCTTTGCCAGTAAAATATCATTTACGGTTCTACTGTATTGGAAGATTGCACCATACATGTAGGGGAAGGAGGTAATTATATTTCAAAATCATTGCGTAATTGTGCGCACAATTACGCAATGATTTTTTATAATGGGTATAGAGGGTCTTTACCAGACTCTTCAATTTCTCCCCTTCGTTTAAAAATGAGAAGAATGTACTATTTTTTATAGACCCCTTCCATTATAGCGTTTCGACCGCAAAGTTCCTGATGGCTATAATCTGTAATAGTTAAGGTATTATTCGATATTTCTATCTTAACTGTAGATGTTGTGCCATATTCTTGTTTGGTGCAGAGTATTTTATTGCCAGTTCGTTTGCATTTCCCATCAAAAATACATGTATCGAGCGAGCTTGCGTTAGCTGTATTTATCTGAATATGAACTGTTGATATATCTTGTGATGTTACACTAATTCCACCATCAAGCCCCTCTCTTTGGTATTTATATGTACCGTCAATGTCTTGCGCTGTAGCATGCATTGGTAAACAGACAATAGAAAGTAATATTGGAAGTGTTTTAAAAATATTTTTCATATGCTTTTCTCCTTACTCTGAGTTTGTTTATGGTATGGGTTAATTACTATTCGAGACCTCTACATAATCCAAAAAAACGTTAAAATACATGGATGCTTTGCTGTTCATTTGCGTAATTGTTCATCCTTCGGCGCCCGTTGGGTGGCTACTTCGCTCGCAATTGACTTTTGTTGTAATACCAAATCATTGCGAGGAGCAAAGCGACGCGGCAATCCATGCACTTGTAATTGTGCAGAGGTCTCTATTCACCTTTAGCATGTTTAGAGGTGCTTCCCATCCCCCTGTCCGAAGGATGGAGAATACCCCTGTAAACGCATTATCCCTCTTCTTAATTTATATTTTTTAACGCTCTACTATGGCATAATTTCTAGAACCGTCTTGATGGAAAAAAATTACCCGCAAGCGTGTTTTGACATCGGCTATAGCACCGTTGTCTTGAACGCAAAGGTTTAAAAGTGTTTCCTTGGTTACATCTATGGCGAATGAGGTATCAGCCGTATTGATGACTTTTCCATCTTGCATGACCGCAAGCACACCTTGGGCTTTGATTTTTACATCTTTTGTTTTCCATGAAGTAGATGCTCCGCCCATAGTTTCAAGGCGTACAGCCGTAAGCGGACTTGGATTTAATGCGACAACCTGCACGCAAGAGTCCGGCTTCTTATCTGGAGCAAAGGCTACAAGGCTCATAATATCAGTGGTTGTGGGAATAATAATAGCCTTGCCCGGCTTTTTTAGAGCTGGAGCTGTGGGGGAAAGGGCAGAGAGCGTGGAAACAGAAATATCTTCTTTTTGCTCTGGTTTAGCTTCTGTGTGCGTAGGATGAGTTTTTTTATCATCAACCTTTGTAGCATCCGTTTTTATGTCAGTAGGTGTATGGTTCTTTTGCTCAGGGACAATTGAGTTCTCTTTGCTCTGTACCGCTTGTGAATCAAGAGACACACTGGACGTTAAATAAATACTGTGATCAAGGTTACTGGTTGTTCCTAGTATATGGCCATTGGGAAGTATAGAAAAATTGAGGTCTTTTCCATATAAAAAATTATAGCGTGTTTTTTGAGGTTGAATCTTTAAAGTTGCCAGCGAAAAAGGTTTAACATTTATCATTGCTTTGGCTACTTCAACTTGACCTACCACACCTCTAGATGAGACATTAGCATCGTAATATAAAGTTGCCTGCAGTTGGGTATTGTTTGTTTCTGACGCAGAAAGAACTATTCTTATGTATCTATCGTTGTCACTACGATGCATATGTGTGGCTTTTCCGTAATAATTAACTTTACTATTTTTCAAGATGGCGAGAAGCCTTTCTACCATTGCCAAATACTGTTGCTGTTGCGGAGTTTTTCCTGCAATAATAGCTTGAATTTCTTCTTTCTTTGGAGCTAGCACATAAAAAGCAAGCCATTCAATGCTATAGTTATACTGTTCGCTTTTAGTGATTTTGCCAATGACATACTTTTCAGCCCAATCTTTCGAGAGTGCTTGTTTGGCGATGGAAAGTTTTTTTTGCTTTTCTTTTAACTTGTAATCATTTTTATCATCTAAGTCTGTAAAGATATTAAGGTGTGTGTAGTATGAGAATGGATCAAATTTACCTGATCTAGCTAAATCATCAAGGACAGCAAAAAATTTAGGATGAGGATAATGGGTAAGTACGTGTGATAAGGCGACGTGAAAATAGTTATTACTGCGAAAATATCCTTTTGGTATGCTAAATGCGGTTGGCCCGAACTCAGGGCAAGAGTGCTTCCATTTCATTACTTCATAAATTGATCTATTTTTGTCATTGGATGGTAAGTCTTTAATAAATAATTTAAATTCTTTTAATGCTTCCTTTTCATTTTTAACAACTCCAGCAAGACCTCCAAATTTCATAAAAATTTTTCTCAGTTTAGCATTTTTTATATCGCCGTATTTTTCCATATCGGCTAAAATTGTATTGGCCTTTGCAGAGTTGTTTTTTACAATATAAGTATCAAGTTGTTTTAATACATTTTTATGGTCATACCAAAACATCATCTTTCTACGGGTTTCCTCAGAAATATTTGCTTCGGAGATATCTTTTGGTTTCAAGCTTAAAATATATATTTCTAGATTTTCAAATAAATCTTGTATAACATTCCTATTGGGCATTCTATTAGGGAGTGTATATGCTAATCTTGTTTTTTTCGCATCTATTAGGCTATTAATAGTTTTTTCTACAGAAAAGCCACTTTCTTCTATGGCAAGTCCAAAAACTTTACCTTTTACAGTTCTTCCACTGCTATCATGGCGTATTTGTTCATTGTTTTGGAACTTGATTCCATATTTTTCATCAAAGATATCTCTATATTCTTTTAAAATTATCAATGTACTTTCAGCATCTACTGCAGGATTGTATATTTTTGCAAAGCAAAGATTAGCAGAAAAACAAAATATAACTGTTAAAAATAGTATTTTCTTCATACAAATACGCTCCTACTGTTCTTTTGTAATAATTTGATAAGGGATTCCTACGTTTATATTAAGTTCTTTTGATTTAACTTTGAAACCCAGTTGGGGCGCTTTTATTTACATAGGTGTTATTTGTGCCATTGTAAATATTAGCAAAAAATGTATCTTCTGTTTTTCTCGTGCCACTTAGTTCCACAAAAATTTATTATTTAAAAACTCCTTCAGGCTAAGCTTTGAAGGAGTTTTTTGTGTCTAAAAGTGTGTTGTGATGTGTCTTTTACAGCCAGCAATTGAATTCTAAGTTTTTTCAGTTACAGCTAGTTATTGGCTTCTAAGGTGTCAAGTAAAGTGTTGGCGTAGTCATAGTCTATTTTAAACTTATCTTGCTTCAACTTTTTATACCATGTATCTACCAAGCCATAAAACTTAGACTCTTTATTTTGCTTAAGGAACTTTTCAAATGAAGCCTTTGCGGCTAGCTCTAACTTATATCCACCAGCGTTCAATGAGTAAGCGTCTACCCCTCTAATATACACGCCAACGTCGTAAAGCATGTCTTGTTTGAATTCTTCAGCAAATTCTGATGTTGGAAATTCTTTTAAAAAATTTTCTGCTATAATAATCCTTTTCCGCAATTCGTCATGATCTTTTATGTCACGCTCTAAATAGCCTGTAGTGTAAAATTGCAGATAAGAAAAATAAAGAGCAAATTCTTTTGGAAGAAAATTTTTAAAAGTGTTCTTAAGATAGGTTGTGTTAACGCTGGCACCATAGGCTTCTTCATATATGTGATCAATCAAAAAACCGTAACGATTGCCATAATTACGTCCTTTATACTCTGTATTTGCATTAAGGTTCCTTAAAAAGCCATCTTCATCTTTGTTTATCTCATCAAGCACAGAGCCGTAGTAAGCATAGAATATTTTAAAAGCAGCTGCCTTTGTGGCTTGCGAGTCTTGGCTAGTAAAGGCTTTAAAAAAGGCGTTTTTAGCTAAAGCAATACGTTTTCCTAATGGTTTAGTATGAGATGGAATGGCTTTTAGTGTTTCTTGATAAGTTTCGATTTTTTTAGTGTCTATGTTTTTCGCAGCTAAAGTCTGTGATGTTCCCAAAAGCAAGATAGTGTAGCAAACCATGTATGCAATAAGGTTTTTTTTCATGATACTTCCTCGATGGGGCTGATGAAAAAGTGTTATCAAAAAAATGGCTTTCGTTGCGTGAAGACGACTTTTTCTGGCTTTAGCATATCAAATTATTTAGTAAAAGATCCCTTGAAAGAGCCCCCATAATTAAGATGGTGTTGCGTTATGCATGTGCCTGTGGCTTCATCAAAAAATTGCTGGGTGTAGAAAGGGATTTTAATGCTATTGCCAGCTTTAATGCCTTCAAATTGAGGGGCAACATCGTTACCTATGCCAATATCGTAAGATTTACCATCCTTACCTTCAATTAAGAAGCCATAGTACCCTTCATGCGGTGTTTCCTTTATGTATTTTCCTTCTAGGGTGAATCCATCGAGCTTTTTTTCAGGACAAGATTCTTTGGTAGCTTTGTTTGCAAAGGCAGGCAAAGAGGAGAAGGCGCAAAGACCGATGACACCAAGTGTAAGAATTGTTTTTTTCATAATTAATCCTTCATAAAATACTGTATTTTGTTTAGGGTAAAATTCCCCAATTTAGATGTTTTCGTATTGTATATTACCAATATTTATGCCTAGCATGAATGATTGGTTTAGAAAAGTTTTTTTTGAAGGATTAAAGAATTTTAGATGTAGTGGCACATAGAAAGTAAAGAAAAAGGACATTAAGGCTTTATAAACCTTAATGTCCTTCATTGTACTCACAATTGGCGTCCCTAGAGGAGCTTTTCTGTGCGGATAATATATTGATTTTATAGAATATTTTGCGTTATTTGTTGCTATTGTACCCATAAAAATACCCACAAATGAAAAAAATGTTAAAAAACTTTGTTGAACGTAATTGGATAAGTCAAAATCATAAATAATAAAATATAGTTAAGTGGTATATCATAAAAAAATATTTGCCGCCGCTGATAATTTTCTGTAAGAACTACCCAAGGGCAAAATCCTCCCTTCAAAAGGGGGTGATGCCTATGGTGGAAATCCTGCTAGAGTTTGCACTAGAGATAGTTGCTGGCATTCTGGTGGTTCTTATTGCACGGCGTATGCCGTAAATAAGTT
>CAZBDD010000131.1:0-5345 GCA_964490475.1 uncultured Desulfovibrionaceae bacterium | reverse complement strand
AAGCTATAGCTTCTTTGCCTCAAGATAAATTGAGTACAATTTTATTAAAGCATACCACAAGCCCAAGTTATACATCGCAAGTTGTACAGTTTTTATCTGACATTAGTGTAAAACTTCTCATTGGTATTATTTTTCTCCTTATAGCCTTAATGCTGATTCTTTCTTTTTATACAAAAAAACAAAGGGCAATGAAAAAAATATTAGAAAGAAAGCAAGCACAAGTGCAAAATATGCTAGACGCTTTTCCTATGCCCATTTATATTGCAGATATGGACACTTATGAAGTACTCTATTGTAATAAATCTTTATATACTCTATTTGAGTGCGATACTGTTGTACATAAAAAATGCTATGAAGTTTTAAGAAATAATGATTCCCCCTGTGAAAGTTGCACTAATGCTATTATCAGCACTTTGTCAGGATCTTATACTTTTAATAGATTTGAGCAGAAAATAGGAAAGCATTTGCAGTATATAGACTCTTGTATTTCTTGGGATGACAAGGACAAAGTCCGTTTGTCTATAATTACAGATATTACTGAAGTGTTGGAAGCGCAAAAAGAAAAAATGGAAGAAGAGCTTAATGCTATAGTTTCAGAAAATATGCCTTTAAGTGTTACTTTCTGGAATAAAGACGGAGAAATTATTGATTGTAACCAAGAAACATTGCGTATGTTTGGTTTTGCCACAAAAGAAGAATATATAGATAATTTTTATTTGTTATCGCCAAATTATCAGCCAGATGGCAGGAATTCTCAAGAAGCAGTAGCTCTAAATCATATTACTGTATTAGAAAAAGGTTATTGCCGCTTTGAATGGATGCATAATGATTCTGATGGGGAATTTATTCCCTCAGAAGTTTTCCATGTGCGTACATCTCTGGGCGGGGAAGATGTTGTTCTTTCATATGTAAAAGACTTAAGAGACATTAAACATGCGCAAATTCAACTGAGAGAAGCGGAATTGCGCAATACTTTAATGCTCGACTCCATGCCCATGGGCGTGCATTTTTGGGATAATGCCAATAATCTTGTCTATTCAAATATGGAATCAGTAACTATGTTTGGCTTTGAGACCAGAGAAGAAGCCTTACAACATTTCCCTAAAATTCACCCTGAATTCCAACCAGATGGCCAACGTTCTGAAGATGTAGTTAAACAACAAATTCTTGATGGGCACACCTATGGCACTTGCCGTTCGCAAATGCTCTGTCAGCATGTTGTAACAGGTGAGGAAATTCCTGTTGAAATTTTTATGGTGCGAATATCCCATAAAGGGAAAGACGGGCTAATTATATATTTTAGAGACTTGCGTGAACATAATGCCATGCTGAAAGAACTTGCTGAGCATGAGCAAGAGCTTCTTGCCGCTAAAGAACTTGCTGAGCAAAGTACTAGGGCTAAAGGGGAGTTTTTGGCAAATATGAGCCATGAAATTCGTACGCCCATGAATGGTATTTTAGGACTTTTACATCTTTTGGAACAAACTCCCCTAAATAAAATACAAAAAAATTATGTAGATAAAACTTCTATTTCTGCAAATAATCTCATGCGTATCATCGATGATATTCTTGACTTTTCAAAAATTGAGGCCGGAAAAATGGAAATGGAAGAACATCCATTTACATTAAAAGATATCAGTCGAGAAGTATCTGACTTATATGGGCCTAAATGTGCAGAAAAAATGTTGCAATTACATGTTCATGTGGATGAACACGGTACAAGCACTGTTCTTGGCGATGCCTTACGGCTTAAGCAGGTTATTTTTAACCTTGTGAGCAATGCCATTAAATTTACTGCAGAAGGCTCTGTTTCTTTAGAAATTAAAAGTGAATTGCAAGAAAACGAACAATTGCGATGCAAAATTGCAGTGCAAGATACAGGCATAGGTCTTAGTTCGGAACAAATTGGACGTTTATTTTCGGCTTTTTCGCAGGCAGATACGACAGTTACGCGAAAATATGGCGGAACAGGTCTTGGTTTAGCTATTTCAAAAAAAATTGTCACCATGATGCACGGGGATATCTGGATAGAAAGTGAAGTTGGTAGGGGATCTACTTTTTTCTTTACGGTTTTACTTCCTCTAGCTTCGCCTGATTTGCAAGGGCCAAATATGGTCTTGCAAAGTGCAGTAGTTGAAACAGCACCCCTGCAGGGTAAGCACTTATTACTTGCAGAAGATAATGAAATTAATCAACTTGTAGCACAAGAAATATTACAATCTGCTGGCTTTACATTAGATATCGCTAATAATGGACAAGAAGTTTTGGATATGTTGCAGGAAAAAAGTTATGATGCCATTCTTATGGATATTCAAATGCCTGTTATGGATGGATATACCGCCACAAAACACATACGCGAACAAGAAAAATTTGCCACATTACCCATTATTGCTATGTCTGCGCATGCCATGAAAGGCGATAAAGAAATAAGCCTTTCTTACGGTATGAATGATCATATTACAAAACCTATTGATCCCTCGGCCTTATTCCAAACCTTGCACACATGGATTTCTAAACAATAAATGAGGTTGTCGTGGCACATGATCTTCATGATACACACAATGAGCAAAATCCGTCCTTTTCGTCTGCGTCAACCGCTTCACTTGTGAACCATGCACATGGGTCACCTAAAGTGGCTACATGGCGTCGTACACGTATTTTTTTTGCTTTTCTAGGCTATTTATTGGCTATAGCAGCAAGCGTTATGGCGTGGCATTTCTATGATCGTGTTCAGCAAAAGGAAAAAGAAATTTCACAATATCGTATAGATACAAATGTTGTTTTTGAATTTGCACTGTATGAGTTTGCGGAAAAATTACGCCCCTTGGGGAAACTGTCTATTTTAGATGATTTTTATGCTGAAATAGTGAAGTACTATGAAAAGCAAAATGATGTTCTTTCTTCTGCATTGTTGTGGTTTCGCCAAGGCGAGTTGTATCAAGAACAAGGGCGTTTGGACGATGCTCTGCAATTGTATAATAAATCGCTACAGCTTTATAAAGACCTAGCCATCCAATTTCCGGACAACTTAGACTGGCAAAAAAATATTACCATTGTATTGCAGCTATTAGGCAGTATTCACAGAAGGCAAGGTCAAAGAGGAGATGCTTTGCGGTATCAAAGGGAGGCTGTAAAAAACTCTCGTACGCTTGTAAAGAAAATGCCAAACGATATTGGAATGCTACATGTCTTTGCTACCGCCTTAACACGCGAAGCAGAATTATTGTATGATCAAGGGAAATATGCTCATGCTTATGAAATTTTACAAGAATCTGTAAAAATTCTTCGAGATGTTTCGCATCAAGATCCGGACAGCGAAAGTGTTCAAGCTTCTTTGTTGGCTTCTTTGCAAAGGTTGGCTTGGGTTCTAAAAAAACAGAAAAAGAGTGCTGAAGCCTTACATGTGTATACGGAAGTAATAGCAGAATTGCGTAAGTTCGCAGAGGAAAATCCTAAAAATATGGAGCGATTATATGCTCTTTCCATTGCTTTATATGATTTAGCGCAAGAGTACTCTTTACAAGAAAATTATAAAGAAGCTATAGAATTGTTTCAAGAAAACTTAAGTATTCATGAAAAACTAGCAGCTTATGAGCCTGAAAATAAGAAATGGCGTCGAGTATATGCCATAAATTTATATGAGCTTGCTGATATTTTTCAAGCTGTTGGAGCAAAGGATGATGCATTAGAGCTTTACGACTTGAGCCTTGCTATGCAAAAAAATCTTGCAAAGGCAAATCCAACAAATAGGCAAATACAAGAGAGTATTTTAAATATTTTGAATAAATCTGCAAAAATACTCTATGCCCAAAAGAAGATGGGCCCTGCTCAAAAGCGTTATGAAGAGCAGTGGCAGCTTTTTCGTAAGCTTCTTACACAAAATCCTCAAGACGTTGAAAGACAAATAAAATTTGTTTCCTTCCTTATTCTTTTTCCCAAAGATTTTTTTAAAGATCCCAAAGATATTTTAGCCGTCTATGAAGAAGCTTTAGAGGCTGCAAAAGGCGCTATGGCTTTCTACCCCAATAATATACAGCTTATGGTACGACGTAGTTATGTTCTGACTCTTTTGGCCGATGCCTATGCGCAACAAGGGGATGAAGAAAAATCTTTAGCGCTTTATACAGAGAGCCACGCTTTTTATAAAAAATTTATTGCCAGAATGGATAGAGGGGCAGTGAAAGAAGAAGATGCAAAAACAATTCGTGTTTTTTTACCATTGCTAGAAAGAAAATATCGTGATTTATATCTTATTAATGAATTTTTCCCTATGAAAAAAATGTATAAGGTAAAAATGCGTTTGACAGCAAATATATAAATTTTGTACATTCTCTTGCTTTGATTTCTTATCTGTCAGTCTGTTATACGAGAATACCCTATGCCAATGCCTCTAGATAGTTATGTGCCTGTTATTCATGTGCAGGTTTGTGGAAGAACTTTTGAATTACATCGAGCAGCAGATTTAGAGGCTTTGTGGGATGCCATGACCACCACTGTGAGCACTGCTTTTGAAGAAGATGAGCGCCTGCCGTACTGGACAGAGCTGTGGCCTTCTTCTGTGGCTTTATGTGGCTGGCTTGAATTGCAAAAAGAGCGCATCAAAGGCAAACGCTGTCTTGATGCCGGTTGCGGCCTTGGCTTGACAGCCTTGGTGGGATCTTTGCTTGGCGCTCAGGTTTTGGCTCTTGACTATGAAGAAGATGCATTACACTTTGCTTATAAAAATGCCATAGTTAATAACATTCCTCAGCCTTTATGGACGGTGATGGATTGGCGCAAACCTGCCCTCAAAAAAAGCAGTATAGATTTTTTATGGGGTGGTGATATTATGTATGAACGAGGTTTTGTGCATCCGGTGCTTAATTTTATTGATCATGCACTAGCTAAAGATGGCGTGGCATGGATTGCAGAGCCTTGCCGATCCGTTTACGAATTTTTTAGGGCAGAGATTATTCGTCGCCAATGGGTTGCACGCCGTATTTATGAAGCGCCGGTGGAAGCTTTATACGCACAAGATGTACCTGTAACGGTACAAGTATGGGAATTGCGTCGATAATGCATTTTTCTAAAAAATTTTCTTAACAATGGCTTGATAGGGGGAGGCATGAGCAAGGTAACACGTTTTGGAGTTTCTTTAGATACAGGTTTGCTGGCATCCTTTGACGCTCTTTGTAAGAAAAATAAGTATGGAAATCGCTCTGAAGCCATTCGTGACCTTATTCGTAAAGCCTTGGTGGAAGACAGTTGGAATACCGCTAAAACTGAAGAAGCAGGCACATTGACCTTGGTGTATGATCATCATAAAAGTGATATTTCTAAGCGGCTTACAGCTGTGCAACACGATG
>CAZBDD010000130.1:0-5347 GCA_964490475.1 uncultured Desulfovibrionaceae bacterium | reverse complement strand
TGTGGAAAAATAAGTATGCAAGCACCGATAATGATCGCGACTTTATGGCCTATTTTCAATCCTTTTCTAACACCTACGGAAGCCCCCAACGTTTAGAAAAGCTTTTGCTTTCTGTGCAGGACTTAGATGGCAATGTGGGACTTTCTGTGGGCACACGCCCTGACTGTGTTGATGCTGAAAAATTGGCTCTTCTTGCACAAAGTTCCTTGCCACATGTGTGGATTGAGTACGGTTTACAATCTTGCCACGATCGCACCCTCCATATCATTCAGCGCCGACACACGGTACAAGATTCTGAAAGAGCCATTTATCTTGCCGCAGAACAAGGCCTAAAAGTGTGTGGACATCTTATGGCGGGTTTACCGGGGGAAAGCATAGAAGATTTTTTAGATAGCGTGCGTTGGGCCGTATCCTTGCCTTTAGCTGGTTTAAAAATTCATAGTCTTTTTATTTGCCGTGATAGCCCTTTAGAGCATTGGTACCGTGATGGACGCTATACTCCACTTGAAAAAGACGACTATATACATATGCTTGCCACGGCCTTACCGCTTATACCCTCGCATATAGTTTTGCACAGACTCACTGGTGATCCTGCGCCGGGGCAATGCCTCGCGCCTCTTTGGACTTTAGAAAAGCGTTCGCTTTTTACTGCGCTTATTCACCGCCTGCAAGGACAAGGAGCGTGGCAAGGCAGTGCAGCAGATGTAACAGAAACACGCCCCCAGTGGTACGGCGGCTAGCAAATTTAAAAAACAATATTTTTTAAGGGCTAGACTTTGAAAAGGAGAACCTTCCTAAAAAAATTCCCCTTCTCCAAAAAAAGCCTTGGTACAAACTGTTATGAATGAATTTTCTTCTGCACCACATCATGATCCCATGCATGTAGTTTTCTAATACGCAACATAAACAATACGGCATTAATAGACAAAGCAATAATAAAGCCCCACCAAAAACCGGCTGCCCCCAATGCAGGAACTATCATATCGGTATGGCATAAAATATAACCAAGCGGAAAGCCCACAATCCAAAAAGATATGAATGACGCAATGGAAATAATGCGCGTATCGTTATATCCACGTAAGACCCCAGCGCCAATAACCTGTATAGAGTCTACAATTTGGTAAGAAGCAGCATAAAAAAGCAAATATTTTGCTAAATTAGTCACGGGCTCTTCATCATTAAAAACATGCACAATAAAATCTTTGAAATATAAAACAAAAATGGCACTTACACAAGCAATGACTAATCCAATACATAAAGAAGTCCATGCGGCATAGCGTGCGTGCACATATTGCCCCGCTCCTAAATAGTGCCCTATACGAATGGTGGTAGTTATACTAATGGAAAGAGGGATAATAAAAAGCACATGAGATACACTGGTCGCCACTTGATGCCCAGCCACAAATAGTGTGCCCAAGGGGGCGATGGCTAAGGCAGATGCGGCAAATAGAGTAATCTCAAAGAGCATGGCCAAGGCTCCGGGTACTCCAATACGGAAAATACGCCCAATCACCTTGCCGTCAAAGCGGCTTGCTTGAGGAACTTCTAAAGCGCTACTGCTGTCGGCAAAAAAAAGTGGTCGAAAAAGACTTCCCAATTCTTTAAATTTTTTTGCATTACACACATAAATAATCATGGCAACAGCCATAAAAATAAAACAAATGGCCGTTGCTACACCGCAACCCACAGCCCCCAAAGCAGGGAAGCCAAATTTTCCATAAATGAGTATGTAGTTGACAGGTATGTTTAGTAATAAAGCTAAGAGCGCTATTATCATAGAAGGTTTGGTAATGGAAAAACCTTCTACCAAGCTACGAATACACCCAAAAACATAAAATGCCGGAAGCCCCCATAAAATCGCTCGCAAATAGCCACCGGACAACTCTTGCAAACGCTCTTCTAAGTCAAATGCACCCATTTGCCACGATACTAAGTAAAAAATAAGCATAAGGGGTAATGACAAAAGCAGACTACACCAGATGCCTTGACGCATAATGTGCAAAGTGTCACGTTCTCTTTTTTCACCCACTGCTTGTGCCACCAATGGGGAGATGGCTAACAAAACTCCCAATCCAAAAAGAGAAATGGGATTCCAAATTGAGCACGCCACCGCCACTGCCGCCATATCCACAGAGCTAGCTTGCCCTGTCATAATAGTATCCACAAGGGACATACCCATGCCGGAAATCTGTGCAATGAAAATAGGGGTTCCAAGCTGAAATAAACGCTTGGCCTCAAGGGGCGAAAAAAAAGAAGTTAAACGCATACTATTCACTATATCTTCAATGTTAAGAGAGAAAAATATTCATGACTTGCTTTTGTACAAGATCAGGATGGGCTACTAAAAGTTGTTGTATAGCCTTGCTTCCTTGTTGTCCAAGATCGTAGCTAAAGTCATTAACATAGGTGGCAATATGAGAGGTCGTCACTTCTTCTGAAAGTTCTTGAGCGTTCGAAGCAATAAAGTGTTTACTCGCCTCAGGGTTATGCCGAGCATAGGCAATACTTTTAGCAATGCCTTGCTCTAAAGCTTGTGCTGTTTTCAAAGGCAAAGAACGTTTAACCGCAATGACCCCCAATGGCAAGGGGCTTTTATGACATTGTTCCCACCACTGCCCCAAATCTAATACCTTATGTAAACCTTTTTCCGCATAGGTGAAGCGTCCTTCATGTATAATAAGCCCCATATCTGCTCTACCATCCAGCACAGCAGGCATAACAGCATCAAAGATCATTTCATGACGCGGGCCATCAAAGGCTCCGTGAAGTTGCAACAGCATAGCCGCCGTGGTCATATGCCCAGGAATAGCAATGCTGGCATGTTTTTGCTCTTCAGGGCTTAATTTTTCTTTACTTACGAGAAGCGGTCCACAACCAAAACCCAAAGCGGCACCGCTACGCAAAATGGCATATTGATGCAAAATTTTAGGCAGCACACCGGCAGATACTTTAGTGGCGTCTAATTCTCCTGCACAAGCTCTAGCATTCAGCTCTTCCACATCAGCCATAATGCAGTGAATATTAAAAGGCATGTCTACAAAGCCATGCAACAGCGCATGAAAAATATAAGTATCATTAGGGCAAGGAGAAATACCCAAAGTAATAGTATTGTCCATAAAAACTCACCTTAACAAAGAAATTTTTGGATTTTTTATGTATATTATGTATTCTTTACAGTACACGCACAGCCTTAAAAAAGAGCTTAAAGAATATTGACAGTCAAGGCCACACGGAACATACTCACAAACTATGCTTAACGTCAAATATTATACACAGCTTGGCCTTACAGCCATATATGATAAAGTTATATCAGGGGAAAGACTTTCACCTGCCGACGGATTAACACTCTATAACTGTCCAGACATCACTGCCGTAGGCGCGCTAGCGCATCATGTGCGCACACAGCGCCATGGCGACGCGACGCATTACGTAGTAAACAGGCATGTTAATTATACTAATGTTTGTGTCAACGAATGTAGTTTCTGTGCTTTTTGTCGCAAAGAAGAAAGCGAAGATGGAGCTTTTGTTCTTAGTAAAGAAAATATTCTTGACAAAGTACGTTCTGCCAAGGCCTCTTTAAGCGCTTCTTTACGGCTTGATGAATTGCACATTGTGGGTGGCTGTCATCCCACCTTACCATTGGCTTGGTTTGAAGATGTGCTACGCTCTGTATGTGCCCTATCGCCCGAAATTATGATTAAAGCTTTCACAGCAGTAGAAATTGATCACTTTGCTAAGCTTGAAGGCATAAGCACCTTAGAAGTTTTACAAAGACTGCAAAAAGCAGGACTCACCATGATGCCTGGCGGCGGCGCAGAAATTTTTGCTGAAGCCGTGCGCCAAAAAATTTGCCCTGTTAAATCTGACGCACAATCTTGGTTGCGTATTTGTGGCGAAGCGCACAGTCTTGGCATACGTACCAATTGCACTATGCTTTTTGGACACATTGAAAGTGCCGAGGATAGAATAGACCACTTATGTCGTTTGCGTGAGCAGCAAGATATCAGCGGTGGCTTTACCTGCTTTATTCCCCTTCCCTTTCAGACGAAAAACAGCAAATTACTCTTACCTAAGGAAAAAGTTGGCCTGCATACCGGCCTTGAGCAGTTGCGCACTGTGGCCATAGCTCGTCTTATGCTAGATAATATTGCGCATATTAAAGCCTATTGGGTAATGATGGGAAATAAATTGGCGCAAACAGCCCTTTGGTATGGTGCTAACGACTTAGACGGAACCATTGTGGAAGAACATATTGGGCATATGGCCGGCGCAGAATCTGAGCAAGGCATGACCATACGCGCCCTTGAACACATGATTCGCGAATCTGGTTTTAGACCTGTACGCCGCAATGCTGCATTTGAAGAGGTGGAACATGAATAATAAAATTCTGAGAACAACAATCAGCCCCCCTCTTCAAGGGTATAGCAAGGAAAGGGACAGAACATGCTAAGCCACTCCCCTTTTCAAGAAAGCAAGGTTGTACAGGATGCAACTGACAAAGTGCTTGCTGGACAGCGTATCACTCGTGCAGATGCCGAGGCTTTATATACTTACGCCTCCTTACCCACCTTGGCTGCATTGGCTCATACTATGCGTTTACGTTTGCATCCCGAGCCTATTGTGACCTATGTGGGAGATAGAAACATTAACTATTCCAATGCTTGCGTATGTGCTTGTCGATTTTGCGCTTTTTATAGAACCCCAGATAGTGCCGAAGCCTATGTTATCACTAGAGAAGAACTTACACAAAAAATAGATGAAGCCCTCGCACTTGGCGCTACACAAATACTTATGCAAGGGGGGCATCATCCACACTTGCCTTTTTCTTGGTATGAAGAACTTTTACTATGGATGCGCCAAACATGGCCCTCATTGCATATTCACGCCTTTTCCCCCCCAGAAATTGCCTATTGGGCAGAGATTTATGGTCTTTCCACCAAGGAAATTCTTATACGCTTAAAGGCCAGTGGTTTACACTCTTTACCGGGAGGAGGCGCAGAAATTTTACATAATGATGTACGCCGGCAAGTATCCCCCAATAAGTGCTCAGCTGATCGTTGGCTAGAAATTATGGAAGAAGCTCATTCTTTGCAAATGCGCACCACCGCAACCATGATGTTTGGGCATGAAGAAGATCACTCTCATCGATTAGATCATCTTTTTGCTGTACGAGAGACACAGGATAAAACCGGCGGATTTACAGCTTTCATTCCTTGGACATTTCAGCCAGGGAATACAGCCATCCATTGCCAAACCCTACCAGCACCTGCATATTTACGCATACTAGCTCTTTCACGTTTGGTATTGGATAATATAAAAAATATTCAAGCTTCTTGGGTTACCATGG
>CAZBDD010000129.1:0-5353 GCA_964490475.1 uncultured Desulfovibrionaceae bacterium | reverse complement strand
TAACCGCGCACTATCTTGCCCATGCTGATGAAATTCAAATCAAAATGGCACAAGGCGCAAAACCGGGCGAAGGCGGACAACTACCGGCTCACAAAGTAACAAAAGAAATTGCAGCTGTACGCAAAACAACGCAAGGTGTATCGCTTATTTCGCCGCCGCCGCATCATGATATTTATTCCATAGAAGATTTAGCACAGCTCATCTATGATTTACGACGCATTCAGCCCACAGCAACTATTTCTGTAAAGTTGGTAGCCGAGGCAGGAGTCGGTACTGTGGCCGTGGGAGTTGCTAAAGCCGGAGCTGATCAAATACTCATCTCTGGACACGATGGCGGAACAGGTTCCTCTCCTCTGTCTAGCATACAACAAACTGGATTACCATGGGAAATGGGGCTTTTAGAAGTTCATGAGGCATTAATTGCTAATGGCTTACGCAATAAAATAAAATTACGCACTGATGGCCTCATTCGCAATGGATATGACATGCTTATTGCCTTCATGCTTGGGGCTGAGGAATGCAGTGTAGGTACAGCTGTGCTAGTAAGCCTTGGTTGTATCATGTGTCGCCAATGCTACAAAGGGACATGTGTTGCGGGCATTGCTACGCAAGAGCAAAAATTACGCGCCAAATTTAGCGGTAAGGCTGAACACATACAACGCATGTTTTTCTTTATGGCGGAAGATTTACGCGAGCATATGGCAAGACTGGGTATAGCTACGGTGCAAGAACTTATTGGCAGAGCAGACCTTTTACAAGCACGTTCTCAGCTGCCAGAGAGAGCAAAACATCTTGATTTGTCAGCATTTTTCAAGTGTACCTGTAAGGGACTTGCCCCATGGAAAGCCTGTGAAGATACCCACGAAGCACCATCTCGCTTGGATAGAAAAATAATGGAGCGTGCTGAACAGCTTTTACTCGGAAAACCAGTACGCTGCACATATAACGGCACCATAATAAATACAGACAGAGCCATCGGCACACGCCTTGCCGGAGAAATTGCCAGACGTTTACAAAAACGCCGTTTACCGCAACACTCGTATACAATCAACCTTCAAGGCTCTGCTGGGCAAAGCCTCGGGGCATTTTTAACCAGCGGAGTAACAATCACTGTGCATGGCGATGCCAATGACTATGTGGGTAAGGGACTTAGCGGTGGTATTGTAGTGGTAAGCCCTGCGCGAGAAAGTCGCTTTATTACCGCAGAGCAAGCCATTGTGGGCAATGTGGCCTTGTATGGAGCCACAAGCGGTGAAGCCTACTTTTGTGGTATGGCCGGAGAGCGCTTTGCCGTGCGCAATTCCGGTGCTATAGCAGTAGTGGAAGGCATGGGGGATCATGGTTGTGAATATATGACAGGAGGAGTTGTAGTTGCACTTGGTGAGTGTGGTTATAACTTTGCCGCTGGCATGAGTGGTGGCGTTGCCTTTGTATACGATAAGGATGAACGCTTCCAAAATCGCTGCAATACAGACAGCGTTGACCTAGAGTCAGTGAAAAGTCCTGAAGATTGCAATTTACTGCGCTCACTCATTGAGCAACATAATCACTATACCGGCAGCACAAAAGCAGAAAAGCTACTTAACGACTGGGATGCCGCCCTACCGCTTTTTGTTAAGGTAATGCCTCTTGAGCATAAAATAGCTTTGGAAAGACAACAAAAAAATACCCGTCACGGGCATGAAACCATAGCGGCCACGGAAGAAGTCTTTATAGAGGAGAAGTAATTTTTGTCTGTGTAGCTATCCCGTAAATAGTACAAGCCAAAAAGAAGAGATTTCTGGCAAACAGCTCTTTAGCAATCCTTTAAACATCGCCGACTGCCGTCAAGCAAGTCGGCGATGTTTTATATAACATTTATTTAGCTGCGCCTTTCATATATTCAACAATGGCGTCAAGCACCTTGGCGTCTTTATTTTTCAAACAAACCGCTGCCAAACCTTCAGCAAATTGACCAATGGCAACATAGTCAAAAACAGTGCTGTCCATGCTTGCAGAAATTCCACCAGCAAGCCAAATAAATACATCCTCAACAACTTCTTCGCTTTGCTCATCCAAAGCTGCACAAGTTAATGTTTTCAAATCTAAACTATTAGCCTGAGCAGGCACAAAGGAGGTGAAGGCAAAAGTAACAGCCAATAACATAACGCAAAAAATCTTTTTCATATATAATCTCCATATTCAAATTTCAGCGACTAATTTCGCTCGGTTAATACTTACTTTATTCAGGTTAAAAAGCAAACCATTTTATTACTGTATAATTTGATAACTCATTGCAAGATTTTTCTTTTTTCAAGCCATACAGTTGCCACAAGTAAAATAAGGGGTCTGCACAATTGTTTTCACATATGATTTTGCATTATGTTTTAAAAACTTGATTGTATAAGAAAAAACTGACTTGATAGACTTTTTTATAAATAAGACTCTATTTATTTATTGACAATACTACTGTCAATTTTTCGCACCACCATCTTGAAGCAACTGTACAATGGCAGTAAAGTTATTTGCTTTTGCTACAGAAAGAGCAGTTTCATTTAATTCGAATGTTTTTGCTTGGGTATTGGCACCAAGGTTGATGAATTTTTTCACCAAGGCTTCATTATTGGTGGCCACTGCCATCATAAGCGGTGTATAGTAGTCTGGGAAGGCGGCGTACTGAATATTGGCCCCCTTAGCAATAAGCCAATCCACGGCTTTTTCTTGTCCCCTAAGGCTTGCTTCCACCAAGGCTTCATTAAGGGCATCGGGCGCCTTTTGTAAGAGTGGATTTGCATACAAAAACTCCAGCATTGCTATATTATCGTCTTTGGCGGCACCCTTAAAAACTTCATAGAGTTCCGCATTTTTATTACGAAGCTCTGACAGATACTGCGCATCCTGCAAAAGAAGTTCTACCACAGCCTTGTGCCCATTGCTGGCTGCTGCCACAAGAGGTGTTAAATAAAAGGTAGGCTTATGTTTGAGCAATTCTTTTACTGCTTCAATATGGCCACGTTCTGCCGCGTAGGCTATGGGTGTCCACGGGCCTGTATTGGTATTAACATTAACATCTTCACCGGCAGCAATAAGTTTTTGGATGAGAGCCACATCCCCGGCTGCTGCTGCATGGCGCAAATCTTGCTCGGGTTTCCAAGGGATAAGTGTTAATGCAGCTATAATGGCTATGGGAAGAAAAAGGTAGAAAAAACAAAAACTCACGATTTTTTTTAGGAAATTTAGCATACTGCTTCCTCTTTTCTGTCTTTTGCCTTGTTTAATTTTCTTTCCAAGCGGTTGCTTGCCGTACGCTTTTTCTTAAAATACGAACGTGCTAACTTAATAGCAATAATGAGAAAAATCCATATAAAAAACAACATAAAGCCGCCTGATTCTTTATCTTCTTCAGCGTCCTCTTCGTCTTCATCATAGAGTAAAAAACCAAGGAAGCTTCCTGCACCAAAACCCAAAGCCGTTCCGATGAAAGCATCATCAAAATCATCGTCGTCGTCATAGCCCTTTTTTTTCTTTTTCTTAGAAAAGAGCGAAAACTTGCCTGGCTTAGAATAAGTGCTGGGTATAGCACTGGCCCCCACGGTAGCAATGGCACCAAGGGTCGCTGGACGCATATAACCGGAACGGGAAAAAGTAGATTTTGTGGTACTGCGGTTCATGCGGCTGGAACCAAAATTACGATTGTAGCTGCTTTTGGAAGACTTGCTGCCTTTGGAATAACTGCGACTACTACTACCTTTAGAGCTACCGCTACTACGGCTACGTGCAGCTTCAGCCTCGGCAATAAATAAAATTGTTACCGAACCTAAAAAAAGTGTAAGAATAGAAAAGATTAGAAATTTATTACGCATAGTTACCTCCTCATGCACATTATATACTATACTTATATGCTATCATTGATGCGTACATGCCGTAAAATATCATTTTGTATATGAACCTTTACTGGTGTTTTCGAAATCATGAAAAAGCTTTACTACACAACGCCCTGTATTGGTATCTAAAAGTTGTTCTTTATAAAAAGGAATGGTGATATTATTTCCGGCCTTGATATTCACAAACTCAAGTGGTTCTTCGTGCCCAATGCCAATGTCATAGTTTTTACCGTCTTGCCCTTGTACCAAAAAACCAAAGTATCCCTCATGGTCAGTGTTTCTCACATATTTGCCCTGTATGGTGGCTTTTCCAAGATTTTTATCGGGGCAAGGCCCTTGTGGATTTATAAAATCCTTAGTGATGGGGGGAAGCTCCATGGCTATAAGCCTTGCTTGAGCATCCAGATCTTTTTGTTTGGCGGCAAATGTATACAGCACAAGAGCCCGCTGTTTGCGCTCTTCAAGCTCTTCTTTACTTGCCGCATTTTTTTCTGCTTCACTGTCAAAGCCCTCTACAAGGGCAAGGTCTCCAAGGCGCGTAAAGGCGGGAGTATACCCTGCCTTAGCAGCTTGGGTGTACATATCATGAGCTCCACTATGTGAAAATACAGGGCCTTTAGGTATCATGCGTAAATCTCCGGCACGCACCAAAGCTTCTGGGATGTTCATGGAAGCTATACTTTCATACCATTCTGAAGCTTTGGCAAGGTCAGCTTTGACACCACGTAAACCATATTGATAATAAGCGCCTATGTCTAAAAGGGCTTGTTTAGGCCCTTTATCAGCCAGCAGTTTTTTTTCTAAGGCTTGTAATTGCTGTGCTGTCAAATTGGATAATATCTTGAAGTTTTTAAATGCCTTTGTAACCACATAATCCCTCATGCCGGGATGAAAGAGCATATTATATTCGTACTGCACTTGCATGGATTTACCTTCTTGCCCCTCCAGCCCTTCAATGGCCATGTTAGGCGAAAACAAAGCCAGCGTTTCGCTCCCTTGGTCAAAAAGCAGCCAATAACCATCGCCGTATTCACCGCCTTTATACTTACCCACCGCAGTAGCAGGTACAGTAATTTCTAGATTTTTTGCCAGAACTATAGAGCTAGATAAAAAGGTGAGGCAGAAGAAACAGAAAGCAAAGTATTTTTTTTTCATAATCTTTCCTTTATGAATAGACTATTGTGAGGGAAAGAAGCCCCTTTTTCAAAGAATTACTCCTTAGCACCATATTGACGAAGAACCGCCATAACCCCCTTTTGCGGGCTTATCTTGGCATAATACAAAGCGGTGCGGCCTTGATCATCCTTCATATTAGGGTCAGCACCGTTTTTTAAAAGCAGTTCCACATTTTCTTTGACAGCAAATTCAGCGGCATACATAAGGGCTGTTTTGTCTTGGTCGTCCACAGCATGCATAGCGGCCTTATTATCTATGAGAAATTGCATGGTTTTGCGCTTATCTTCTTCAGTAAGCCCGTCATCGGTGGGGTA
>CAZBDD010000128.1:3999-5355 GCA_964490475.1 uncultured Desulfovibrionaceae bacterium | reverse complement strand
CTCTTGAGCGTGAAAGTCCTACAGCATTTTTAGAAATGCACCCAGATGACGCCGCTAAGATTGGAGCAAGAAATATGTGGAATGTGCGTATAAAATCTTTACGTGGAGAAGTGTCGGCTAAGTTACAAGTTACAAAGAATATTTCACCCGGAATAGTTTTTTTGCCCTTTCACTTTTGGGAAAGTGCAGCCAATGTGCTTACTAGTCATGAACATTTGGATCCCATTGTAAAGATTCCTGAGTTTAAGGTTAGTGCTGTGTCGGTATCTGTTATTCCTTAGGTAGTGGCGCCTTTGTAATCTTTTGTGAAAGAATGATAAGTGTAGTATAAAAAAATTGTATACTTGAATAGCCAAGGATAGTTAAGGGTTTGTACTAAGTTTTAATAACGTGTCATGGAGAATATATGTCAATATTTTTTTTAGCGTACGATTATGTCGAAAGTGTTCTTGCTGAATGGGAAAAAGCGTATAATGTGTATACAGTTCAGGGAAGCAAGGATGATGCTTTTTTAGCTTTGCATGAAACATCGCCCACATTGTGGTGTGATGAATATAATGTTATTTCCATGCCACCAAAATCTTTTGTTTTTCCGCAAAGGGAATCACTCTTTTCTTGGGAAGGAGAAGAGAAAATTTTTGTAAAAGACGCGTTGCTTTTTGATGAAGAATGGCAAGGCGGGGCTTTACGTAGCAATAAAACCCTATCGGTGATGCAAGGCGAGCGAGATGTAAAATCAGACACATTGCTTTTTGGGGTGCGCCCTTGTGATGCTTATGGGCTTTCTTATACACAGCAGTTTTTTTCACAAGAATACTATGACATGAACTATGCCCGAAGAGCCAAACACTTACATGTGGTGGCCATAAATTGCACCCAACCGGCGGAGCAATGTTTTTGTGATGCTTTAGGCACAGGGCCTTTTTTAAATACCAGTGCTGGCTTTGGGCATACGGGGTGTGATATGGAATTTACCCCAGCTGAAGAAGGCTATATGGTGGAAGTGCATAGTGAAAAAGGTCAATGGATGCTAACGCTTATTGGTGAATATGTACACGTATTACACGATGCCACAGTGCTTGAGCAAAAAAAGACTGTTTTACAAGACGCCAAAAAATCTTTTTCTGAAAATGTGGACTTTTCTACACTTAAAGAGGCTTTAGAAGCGGGTTTTGAGCACGAACTTTGGCAACGCATTGCTCCAAGCTGCATTTCGTGTACTGGCTGTACTCGGGTGTGCCCTACATGCACATGTTTTACCACACGAGAAAAACCTACAGGTAAGAATAGTGGCAAAAGAGTACGTTCTTGGGATTCGTGTCAAAGTCAAAGCTTTACGCGCAATGCAGGGTGGCA
>CAZBDD010000128.1:0-3899 GCA_964490475.1 uncultured Desulfovibrionaceae bacterium | reverse complement strand
GATTTTGGCGTGGGTGAAATAGCCATTTCTGTACCTTTTAGTGATAGGGAAGAAGAGAATTTTTCTTTTTATATTAAAAAAGTAGGTAAGGTAACTACTAGCCTTTTCAATAAAAAAATAGGGGACACTTTGGGTTTACGTGGCCCCTATGGGGTGCCTTTTCCCTATGAAAAATTTAAGGGACGTACCTTGCTGGTTATAGGTTCTGGAGTGGGCTATGCCCCTGTGCGCGCCCCTTTGGTGAGAGCTTTAGAAAATCGTAAAGATTTTAAACATATTGTTATGATAGCTTCAGCCATGACTTATGAAGAGTTAATGCTAAAAGAAGAACTGCATGCGTGGAGTAAGCTTGATGGAGTGCATGTGCATTATGCATTGGCTAAGCCCACCACAGCCATTGATGCGCATGTGGGATATATTAATGACCTTTTGCCGGGGCTTGTTACTGAGCCAGGCTTAGATTGGAAAGAAACATCGGCTATTATTTGTGCCTCTGTGCGACGCATTCGTGCTGTGGCTGATGATTTAGTAAAATTGGGCATGAATCCCACAGATATTTATACTGCTTTAGAAACACATATGCGCTGCGGTGTGGGTAAATGCGGGCACTGTAAGGTAGGTGCCCATTACATCTGTAGTGATGGGCCTGTATTTAATTATGCACAAATACAGGAATTGCCACCAGAATTTTAGTCATTCACTTTCTGTATAAAAAAATATCAGGCCGTTAAAAAGCGTTGTTGTATGAAACTTTATATACGCTTTTTAACGGCCTGTGGCTTTTTATTGCCATAATTCTTTTAACCAAGCTGGTACCGCGCAGGGTTTACCTGTTTCGTTTACCACAGCATGGGTGGTGCTTCCCTCTGCAAGTAGCTTGCTCTTGTCTTCGTTCCATATTTCATATACAAAGTCTATGGACGCGCGGCCCCAACGAACAATGGCCACATGAATATGAATAAGGTCATCGTATTTTGCAGGTGCTCTATAACGGCACTGGGCTTCTCGAACTGGTAAATAAATGCCCTTCTTTTCTACCTCTGCATAACTCATACCTCGAGAACGGATAAATTCACTACGAGAACGTTCAAATAGATGTAAATATTCTGCATAATATAAAACTTGCATGCAGTCTGTTTCGCCATAGGAAATGCGATGAGCCAGCCAACAGTCCGGCTTTGGAAAATCCTTCATGTTAATTCCTTTTTTATTATTTGGAGAGTTGTTTTATGGGTATGACAGGTATAATCAACCAATCTACACTGCTTGTTTATGGGCGCATGCTTATCACATTTATGTGTGTAATTTTGCTATGCGCATGCAATACGCAAATGGCTAAAGTGGCAAAAAAAATACAGCTCCCTGCACCTGTAGGGGCAGAAAAACCAGAAGAATTTTTGCAAGAGCTCAACCCATCTAATCAAAATCTTGCTTCATGGCAAGAACTGAATTTGACTTTGCAAAAGAGTATTACATATGTCAAAGCAAAAAATCAAAAAGCTTTTGCCCTTCGTGCCCCGCATTTAAGTATTACATGGGGGCAAATGTTAAAAACTCTTTTGGAATTTCAAGCACTCTTACCACAATTGGATGCAAATCCTCAATTGTTGCTAGAGCACTTTGAATGGGTGGCAGCGCCAGAGGGCATACATTTTACTGGCTATTATGAGCCCCTTATTCCTGCAAGTCGCACCCCCAAGCCAGGCTATCAACCTATTTATAAAAGGCCACCGGAACTTGCAAGCTATCGAAAAAAACACCGCAAATATTATAGTCGAGAAGCTATCGATGGCAAAAATGTACTTGCAGGGCGTGGGCTTGAATTGGCATGGGCCAAAAGTATAGTAGATGTATACTTCTTACAGATTCAAGGCAGTGGTAAATTGCTTTTTGAAGATGGTAGCACGCAATATGTTAATTATGCAGGACAAAATGGCCATAAGTATGTCATTTCCGGAAAAATAATGAAAGAAAGGGGACTTGTGGTTAAGGGCGATGTTATGGAACAACGCCAATGGTTTGCAGATAACCCTGAAAAGACATTTGATATATTGAAAGAAAACCCTAGTTATGTATTTTTTAGACTTGGTTCAGAAGGAGCCAAAGGAGCCATGGGACGCGTGCTTGATCCTTTACGTAGCCTTGCTACAGATAGAAAATTTATTCCCTTAGGAGCGCTTGTGGCCTATGGGGTGAACTTACCGCATATGCTCCTTGGTACTTCCCCCATGCGTGGACTTGCTTTTACACAAGATGTGGGTGGTGCCATTAAAGGCAATAGGTTTGATATTTTTATGGGACATGGTGCTGTGGCAGAGTTTCGCGCTTCTCACCTACAGTCGCACGGTATAGCATGGATGCTTGTGAGCAAAAAAGTATTGGAAGAAGCTAAAAAGGCAGAAGAGGCGCGTAAAAAAGCTTTACAAAATAAAAGAAAAAAGTAGTTTAGGAAAGCTTCTACTATTATTCTAAAGAAATGAAGTAAATATTTTCTAAGGTATTACTTTATTAAAACAAAAAAAATTGCAATATTGTTTTGCCTTTTACTCTAGACAAGAGTAGTATGCCAACGTAAGTGAACGGTATATGCAATGTTTCTGAATTCTAATGTATTAAAGACATTGTGATTTTTTTGAATTTAGGTGGCTTTTTTGGAGGTAAAAATGGTATTAGAAAATCCTGAGAAAAATTTAGCTTTTGACCTTGTGCGCATAACAGAGTCTGCTGCATTGGCTTCTGCCCGTTGGCTAGGCCGTGGAGACAAGAATGCAGGTGATGGCGCCGCTGTGGATGCCATGCGTGTTACCTTTAATTCTGTGCATATAGAAGGCACCATTGTCATTGGTGAAGGGGAAAAAGACAATGCTCCTATGTTATATAATGGAGAAAATGTAGGTGCAGGCGATGGCCCGCAACTAGATGTTGCTGTTGATCCCGTAGAAGGTACAAGCTTGCTTGCTTATGGGCGCCCCAATGCCATATCGGTCATTGGCGCGGCACCTAAAGGAACTATGCTTGATCCTGGTCCAAGTTATTATATGCAAAAGCTTGTAGTACCACACGAAGCACGCGATGTGGTAGACATTGACGCGCCTGTGGGAGTAAATTTACAAAGCATTGCCATGAGCCTTGGAAAGAAAGTAGAAGATTTAGTGGTCTTTGTGCTAGACAAACCACGCCACGAAGGTCTTATTCAGCAAATTCGTGCAGCTGGGGCGCGTATTCAGTTACATACCGACGGTGACGTAACGGGAGCGCTTATGGCTGTAAGCCCGCATTCTGAAGTAGATGTTATGATGGGAACTGGCGGTACACCGGAAGGCGTGTTGGCTGCATGTGCTATAAAAGGACTTGGCGGGCAAATGTTTGCTCGACACGACCCACAATCTTATGTGGAAAAAGAGGCTCTTGCAGAAGCCGGCATTGATGCGCGCTCCGTTTTGACTGTTAATGAACTTATTCGCTCTGATGACTGTTTTTTTGCAGCTACTGGTATTTCCGGCGGTTCGTTCTTACGCGGTGTGCAATTTTCTGGTGGTAATGCCATTACGCATTCTATCATCATTCGCGGCAAAACAGGAACTTTGCGCTATATTGAATCTTATCACAATATCAAACAATTAAACACTTTTAGTGCAGTACGCTATTAATACAAAACTCTGTAACATAATAAAAGTTTTTTAAGCTTTTGATGTTCTGTTTTATTTAATGGTAAGGAATTTTTATGCAATGTAAATCCTTTCTTTGGGGGCGCTTTTTTGTGCCCATGTTCGCTTTTTGTGTACTCGCCCTTTGTTCCTTCACGAGCCCAACATGGGCGCAAGCACAAAGTGTGTATGAAAAGCAATCACCCATGACAGAAAGAGAATTGGTAGATTTTATTCGAGTTTTACCACAGT
>CAZBDD010000127.1:0-5364 GCA_964490475.1 uncultured Desulfovibrionaceae bacterium | reverse complement strand
GCTTCTTTTACTTTTATACTTGCTTTTAATTTTTTTCTGAACTATCAGAGAAAAGGCTTTGAATCAGTAGATTTAGGCTTTTTAAAATACGAATAGTCTAAAAACACTGTATATGTGGACACAAAATGCATACGCGGAATAGTTGCCACTAGTTTTGTGGCATAGCCGTGCATTACAGCTCCAAAATCCTATTTTTTATATGAAAGGGATATGGAGCCTATTTATTGCTAACGATATCACCCTAAACGGTTTAAGGGTGATAAATAATGTTTAATCTATTGTGGGGAAGGAGATTTCCATGCGTAAATTGTTATTAATGGCCTTTGTAATGTGTTTTATGTCAGCAAGCGTGGCTCTTGCTGAAGTAAAAGTTGGTGTAGTTGACATGCAAGTTATTGCTCAAAAAAGCGACCCTGCTGTGGACGCTAAAAGCAAAATGGATGCCAAATACGGCGAAGAAAAGAAAAAATTAGAAGCTGAAGCCAAAAATTTACAAAAAAAAGCTGAAGCCTTACAAAAAAACCCCACCGAAAAAAAGCAAGTGGAATTTGTTAAGTTAAAGCGTAAATTTGACGAACAGCAATTTACCTTTACCCGTAAAGTAGAACAAGATGAAATTAAAATTCGTCAAGAAATGGTTACTCTTGTTTTCAAAGCTGCTTATCAAGTAGCACAGGCTAAAGGCATAAATTTCGTAGTAGATATCACTGCTGGTGGTGTTCTTTATGCAGAACAAAACATGGATTTAACACAAGATGTTCTTGTAGAAGTAAACAAGCTTTGGAAAGCCGGCGCTGCTAAGCCCGCTGAAAAGAAATAATAGCCATTTTAAAAACCATGCTACATGTCCATAAAAAAAGCATTGAGCATTGGTTTATTGCAAGTCGCCCTATATAAGGCATTGCTTCAAAATCATAGCCCCCCCCTTATTTTATGGGGGGGGCTTCGTTATATAGGCCTTTAACAGGCTGTTATGACGAGAAATATTTACTTAAACATTTAAAAATTCTCAGGGGGTCTTATGAGCGAAATAGTAACCATGGATGTGCAAAAAATTCTTTCTGTATTGCCACATCGCTATCCCTTTATGTTAGTAGACAGGGTGGTAGAGTGCGTGCCCGGATCACATATTAAAGCCTATAAAAACGTTACCTTTAACGAGCCTTTTTTCCAAGGGCATTTTCCTGAAGTACCCATTATGCCAGGAGTGCTCATTCTTGAAGCGCTGGCACAAGTAGGTTGTTTATTAGGTACGGCCGGCGATGAAGAAACAGGCAATAAACTCTTTTTATTTACAGGCTTAGAAGACGTTAAATTTCGTAAACAAGTAGTTCCCGGTGACAGGCTTGACCTTGAGTGTTCTAACCCACGCAGAAAATTACAATTGTGCAAAATGGACGCTAAAGCCTATGTGGATGGCAAATTGGCTGCACAAGCGGTTATTTCTGCGGCAATTACCACACGCCCTAGCTAATGCGTTTTCAACATCGACTACGTTAGATTAATAGGTTTTTTAGGGCATGTATGTCTAAATGCATGCCTCAAAACCTGTTAAATTTCCTAAGAACCTGTAAAATTGCTTATAAAAATCTCTCAAGTCACTCACATTATAGAGAGGGGAAAATGTCAAACCATACTGTAGATAAAGAAAAGCTGTGTCAAAATATTTCCACCTTGAAAGGAAAAAAAGTTCTTATTCTCGGTGACGTGATGCTAGATGTCTATTTGCATGGACAAGCCAAGCGCATTTCTCCTGAAGCACCTGTTCCTGTGGTGCATGTGAGTACCCCAAAGCAATTACCTGGAGGCGCTGCCAACGTAGCTCGAAATATTCGTAGCCTTAGCGGGCTTCCCACCCTTGTTGGCCTTTGCGGTGCAGGGGCTGATGGACAAAGCCTTGTGCGTTTATTACAAGAATCGTACATTGCATCGCATGTTTTTCAAAATGCTCAGCGGTGCACCACGGTAAAAACACGAATCATGGCACAAAATCAACAGATGTTGCGTGTAGATAAAGAAACATACTTAGCAAGTACCCAAGAGGAAACAACACATCTGTGTCATGTGCTAGAGTCTTTATTGCCCATACATGACGTGCTTATACTTTCAGACTATGCCAAGGGCATAGTTAATGAAAATATATGTAAATATATTCAAAACCTTTGTATTGAAACAGGAATTTCCCCTGAAATTTTTGTAGACCCAAAGCCAAAGCATGCCGCCATTTATGGCCCCATAAGCCTCATGACACCCAATAGAAATGAAGCCGAAGATATGGCTCAAATGAGCATTGAAAGCAAGGATGATGTGCTAAAGGCAGGACAATATATCCAAAAAAAATACCATTGCAAAGAGCTTCTTATTACGCTTGGCAGTGAAGGTATGGCTCTTTTTTTGGAAGATGGCTCGGTATGGAATATTGCTCCTCACGCCCGTGCTGTTTTTGATGTCACCGGAGCCGGAGATACCGTCATCGCCACCTTGGCCCTAGCTCGTGCTGCACAGATTCCTTTAATGGAAGCCTGCCTTATGGCGACTTACGCAGCCGGTCTTGTGCTGGAGCATGTGGGTGTTGCTTGTGTGCAGGCCGAAGATATTATAACGGCAGTGCAAAACACTTTACCCCCTTCTTGCACTTCATGGAAATAAGCTATGCAAGAAAATTCAACCCAATCAATGCCAAAAAAAGCTTTTAAAAACGAAGCACCCTCTTCACCCAAAGTGGCCATTGTGCATTACTGGCTTTTGCAGATGCGCGGCGGAGAAAAAGTTTTAGAAACTCTTTGTCGCATGTATCCTGAAGCCACCATATATACGCATGTATGCCAAAAAGAAACACTCTCACCTTTTCTACAATCGCGCCGTATACGCACCACTTTCATCCAGCATTTACCTTGGGCAAAAAAAATATATCAAAAATATTTACCTCTTATGCCCATAGCTTTAGAACAGCTCGATCTTACAGAATACGATTTAGTTATTTCTTCAGAGTCTGGTCCCGCTAAGGGAGTGATTACGCGAGCTGATGCCGTGCATGTGTGTTATTGTCATAGCCCCATGCGTTATTTGTGGGATTTTTACCCACACTATTTGGCAAGTGCTTCTACTTTAGTGCGCTGGGCCATGCGACCTTTTTTCTTTTTTTTGCGCCAATGGGACGTGCTTTCGGCGCATAGAGTCGATTTTTTTGTGGCCAATTCTCAAACTGTACGCAAGCGCATTGCCAAGCATTGGCGGCGCGACAGCGTAGTCATTCACCCCCCTGTAGATGTTGAGCGCTTTACTCTTATGCCCAAACCGCGTGAAGATTTTTATTTTTGCATGGGGCAATTGGTAGATTATAAACGCGTGGATTTAGCCATTGAAGCCTGCCTTCATCTTAAAAAAAGGCTTGTCATTGTAGGAGATGGTGAAATGCGTTCGCGCTATGAAAAGCTGGTGCAAAGACTTGCACCTCAAGGCTCAACAGCAGAACTTATTGAATTTCATGGCCGATTAGACGATGCTCAGGTGCAAGACCTTTATGCCCGCTGTGCCGCTTTGCTTTTTCCAGGAGAGGAAGATTTTGGTATTGTGCCCCTAGAGGCCATGGCCAGCGGCGCACCGGTCATTGCTTATGGCAAAGGTGGCGCCACTGAAACAGTGCTACACGAAAAAACAGGGGTCTTTTTTTATCAGCAAACTACCGAGGCTCTTTGCGCGGCAATACAGCATTTCGAAGAAATACGACACACCTTTGACCCGCAACAATTGCGCGAACATGCCTTAAAATTTGACGAACAGCGCTTTTGCCACGAGATGACAGAGGCCATTGGTAAAGCTCAAGCTGCTTTTATTCCTTAGCAGGCGGCTCTACTAGACTTTTTGCATGTTTTTTTATACCTGTTGCTGTGTTATTTTCGCTTTGTCTTAAGTAAAAGATCGAAAAAGCTGTTGCTCAAATCTTGTAGCTCAGGCTTAGAGAATTGTGCATCCGCTCCCACAGATTCGCATTTTTTTGCTAAACTATCACTCACAATAGATGAGAAGATAGCCACAGGAACTTCCCTTAAGATGTTGTGTTCTTTTATTTTTTTGCATAGTGCTAGACCATCTACCGTGGGCATTTCAATATCTGTAATCACCCCTTCCACAAATTCACTAATATGCTTGCCTGTTTCCTCCACTTGGGCGGCATAACCAAGCATAATATCCCAAGCTATTTGACCATTTTCTGCCTGAGTCACTTCAAAACGACCTTCCTTAGCCAGCAAATCATACACTAAGCGGCGGATGGAACTAGAATCATCGGCGTGTAAAATACGGAATTTTTTATCACCATCTAAATTATCGGGTAGGACGGCATCATCCATACGCATGGCCATTTCCGGACGCATTTCTGCCACTATGGCCTCAAGGTCAAGTAGCAAAATAATGCGATCATCCATGCGTACCACACCAGTAACGGCGCTACGACTAATTTTTTGCAATAATGTTCCGGGGGCTTCCACATTATTCCAGCTTAAGCGATAAATACGGTTGACTCCAGACACCATAAAGGCCGTGGTCATGCTATTGAAGTTCGTAATAATAATTTTCGAATTTTCCACATTCGTAGGTTCAAAGTTTAAATACTTTGCCACATCAATAAGGGGAACGACTCTATCATTACGATGGGCAAAAGCTCCGAGAATGGCAGGATGTCGCATTTCCGGCATGGATGTTACTTTTTGCGGGCGAATAATCTCCACCACTTTGGCCACGTTAATGCCATAGTGCCCGCAATAGCCATCTTCTTGGACATAAAATTCCATGATTTCTAATTCATTGGTTCCTGCTTCCAGAAGAATATTTGTTTGCGACATTATTTCTCACCCTCCCTACCGGAGTTTATACTATAACTATATTTTTACTTTATAATAATATTACAGAAACTTACGCAGTGAATTTCACGCGATGTTGAAAAAAGAACAAGACATAGCATCTTTAAAGTATACTATCCTTTTCGGCATAAATGCCAATAACTTTATAAGTGTTTCTAGACAATTTACCGTGCGGCACCTAGTACCATTACAACACGGCAAGATTATAGACGCATTTACTTACAAAAACGCTGATTAACTGTCTTTTAAATCTCTAAATTCATCAAATTCATCTCAACTAAAACTGTACATATATCTTTATAGTATACACATTTAGCAAAATTCGCCTTACTTATTAGAGAATGAAAATTTTATTGAATCAATGTTTCCTTCAGTACAATGCAAAATTCGTAATTTCCAGACATTACCCAGTAAAAGCGTATATTACAAGAAATTTCTTCTATCTAAGCTCAATTTTGAAAAAGTCTAAAAATTCTCTTGAAAAAAAGGGGAAATCATTGCA
>CAZBDD010000126.1:0-5384 GCA_964490475.1 uncultured Desulfovibrionaceae bacterium | reverse complement strand
TTGATCTTTGGCTTTGCGGAAATAATAATCTCTATATTCTTTCATAATTCACCAAGAGGGAATATATGCTAAAAGGCTCATATAGCCAAGCACATTATGCTTGTGAAAAGCATTATGCATAAAACCAATAAAAAAAATTGCATAATAGCATACTGTAAAAAGGGTTCTGCATGCTGAAACAAACGCAACAACAACCACCACAACGTCCGCAACGTATGCAAATGCCGAATTTTTCTGGGCGTTCACTTACTCTACACGATGAGCCAAATGCTTATCAGTTGCTCTATGAAACACAAACACAAAAAAACAAGCTCATTGTACTCTTAGGGTGCGGACCTTTATTGCAAGCCCTTTGTGTGCCCCAAGACCTTTTGGATAGCGAAAACAAAGTTTATGTCTTATATGGCCCCTTATTTTTGCAACACATGCAGCAAAGCAAGTCTTGTGTCACGCCATGGGAAGAACGTATTCCTAAACATTGGCAAAGTATAACCTACCAAGAGTTTGGTGCTCTCTTAAAGAATAATAACAGCATTGCGTTTTGGTGGTATAAACAAAATTTAGATTTAGAAAGTGATTTTTGGTTACCTATTTTGGGACAGAGCAAGGCGCATAGATTATGTGCAAAGCCAGCTTATTCCCTAGAAGCACAAGCATCACAAAGGCAAGAAGCCTTGGCGCAGGGCAAGAATGCAAACCAAATTCTTTTGGGCAGTTCTCCAGATAAATTATTATATAAAGAAGTACATAGCGCTTTTACACAATTAGGGTATACACCTTCTTCCTGCTCACGCAGCTTACAAGATATACAAGAAACATTGCACAAACAAAGTGCTTTATTTTTTTCCATAAACCTGCAAGGACTTGATGTGGAAGGGCATGACTTTGCGCTATTGCGGGCGTTGCGTATTGCAGTGGGCATTTGGTTTGTGGATAACCCTTGGCATGTGCTAGCTAGTTTACGCGTGCCTTGGTGGAAAAAAGCAACTCTCTTTGTGACTGACGCTTCCTTCATTTTACCTCTAAAAGAGGCAGGGGCAGAGCATGTGTATCATTTACCATTGGCAGTGGCACAACACATGTGGGAAGCCAGCGAAAAACTAACCCCTCAAAATAGTGTAATTACAGACAATGCAAAACCGCAACAGCGCAATAGCAATAGCAACAATGAAAATATGCTTTCCCTTTCAAAGAAGCTTATAGCGGCTAGCAACGCTTCCTGTATATTTGTGGGACATGCTGCCTTTCCTCACAAAAAGTCCTTCTTTGCCGCAGCTAAAATTCATCAGGAACATATGCAACAGGCCTTAGCATTATTAAAAAATGGCCTCGAAGTACCAGATTTTCAATGGTGGGTGAAGCATGCAGCCACGCAAGCACAAGATAAGCTTTGGCCAGGGCATAGCGTTCGCTCTATAGGGCTAGGAGCCGAACAATGCGCTCAAGAGCAAAGAGTGCTTTGGATAAAACATTTACTAGCACATAATCCGGCTGTCTATGGTGATGCTGCCCTTTGGCAAAGTTTATTACCGCAAGCTAATCGAAATATTTTTCATGCTCCCTTAGATTACTATACAGAGCTCCCTTTTATTTACGCTGCAGCAAGCGCGGTACTGAATGTTACTAGCCTGCTTTTGCCATGGGGGCTTACCCAAAGACATTTTGATGTCTGGGCAGCCGGAGGTTTTTTATGGACCAATGTTACTAAGGGTTTAGAAATTTTTCCTCAAGAACTTACACGCCCCATAAGCTTTGAGCGTCCACAGCAGTGGACAAAGGCCATGGCGGAATATACCCCGAGAATAAAAGAAGATTTACAAAACGCTTGGAAAAAGCATTTGAAAGAAGAGCACCAATACATAAGCCGTATGGCTTTTGTTTTAGAAAAAACCCTTGTATAGGAATAAAATAGAGAAAAGAGTAGGAATTATATTAAATACAAAAACCAAAGAGAATCTTTTTAAATATATAGACTTTATGGTTCTAAGAGCACATATGCCGCATACGCCACATATGCACAAGGGATAATACTGTCACCGCGGCTCCTGCCATATAATGCGCTTTTTTATTACCTCTGGCACCACGTGCAACAGAAGTGAGAAAAGCCTCTTTGATATGCGCCAATAATTCTTTTTTACGCTGAACTTGAAAAGTAGACGAAGGATATGTCGGGGTAGAAATTCTTGCTGGCGCAAAACCCTGCTTTCCATATTGCAAGGCGTGTATTTTAGCGTCAAGCCAATCACACCCATGTTGTAAACTTATGGCAAGCTTATTTTCTGTCATTTTTTCCGGAGAATAATAGACTAAGAGGGAGCCTGTTAAAGCCTTATGCTCCACACATTGAATTCCTGCAATTTTTTGTATGAAAGCACAAAATTCTGTGCCGATATTCATATCTTTAAGAGCTTCGTGACGAACCCGCACACGCCCTGCCACATGGGAGGTAATAAAATTTTTTTTCATAATGTACCCTAATTTAATGCAACTCTTGCCGTATACTACATTTATAAGACAATAAGGTATAAAATACTTTCACGAAGAGTACAGTAATCATTTTATCAAACTTTTGCAAGAGAATTTGAAAATTATTTTCAATAAAAAGAATTTAATTTTTCAACCCTTTCCCGCTTAATTCAAAAAACACACAAAGAAGTCCTTACAAAACAAAATGTTCTATCTGTGACTATAATTCATAGTACTACTTTAACTACGCATTGCCAGAAAAAATATGTACTTCATTGCGCTGTTTAAAAAAGTATATGCTGCAAGACCACGTCCACCGGCGGCTACAAGCCTTCTACATAAGCGCCGCTCACAAGCCCTTCCACAGAACAATGTAAAAATGCTTCCATGCCGGGGTGTACTTTAGTAACCGCAATACCACCATGATTTTCCAAAGCGTAGGCACCACTTTCTAATTGCGGTCTTGCGCCTCCGGGTAAGAAAACATAGGCAGGGCGCCCCATTTCCCATTGCGAACGCACGCTAATACGCCACACATTTGGGCGCACTTCTTCTTCAAGACGTGCCAAAAGAGGTGAGAGGCCGCCACGTTCACGTTCATGAGCTTTGGCTAAATGCATATGCTTTGGCACAAAAAATCCTGTGCCAAGATTTCTGCTAGACCACTGAGCCAAGTCATGCATGAGAATTGTTAAGAGCTCTTTCCAAGCTTGACGCCGTTGCATAAGGGAAAGAGAATCTTGCCCATCTTGGCAAAAATCTAGTGCCCTACGATAGGCATTGACAGCATGTGCCACATAGGCACCTGTACGCATGCGCCCTTCAATTTTAAGAGCTGTAATTTTTTGACGAACAAACCATGGCACAAAGGGCAATAGACACAAGTCTTCAGGAGCCCAAAAAGCTGAATAGCCTTCGTCGCCTTGCGTAATTTCCCAAAGCTCTTCTCCATTGCGCAGTGCCTCTTCCACATGCAGACTTTTACCCTGCATAGAGCGGTATTCAAAACGGCAAGGTTGCGTACACTGCCCCGCATTGGCAGGTCTGTTATTAAGCCATGCAGATAAAAGACATTGCCCTGATATAGCAAGGCATTGTGCCCCATGCACAAAGCATTCTAATTCTAGTTCTGGGCAGGCACGAGCAATGGCGCGTATTTCAGAAAAGCGTAACTCACGAGCAAGGTTAACCCTTTCAGCGCCTTGGCTATGCCAAAAGGCCGCAGAGTGCGCATTACACGTATTGGCTTGTGTAGAAAGATGAATAGGAATATGAGGAAAATGCTTCTTTGCTAAGGAAAAAACACCAGCATCAGCAATAATAAAGGCATCTACTTCTGCTTGTGCCCCAAGCTCTAAATTTTCAAGGGCAGCTTGCATATGCTGCTGACGTGGAAAGGCATTACAGCAAAAATAGAGAGCCACATGTGCGGCTTTGGTTTTTTGGCGAGCCAGAGCTAGCTTTTCTGCAGAAAAAGGCCGACCAGCCCGTAAAGAAGCAGAGCCGCCAAGGTATACAGCATTGGCTCCGTATAAAATTGCCGCGTCCAATTGATCCATATTCCCCACAGGGGCGAGGAGCTCAGGAAAAGAAAGAGAATGTTCTTGTTGCATGGGGGCACTCTACGACCAAATAAAAGTTTTGGTCAAGTGGCAAAAAGGGTAAAAGCTTTTTTGTTTAACAGGCAAAACCTTGAGCGCGTCGACGTTCTTTCAAGGCATCTAAAATTTCCTTAGCGATGCGTAAATTACCGCGCCCGCATCCTAGGGAAATGTGCGGTTTTACAGCGCCATGATAATCACTGCCACCACTGACACCAAGATCATGTTTTTGTGCTAAATGTAAAAGAAATTGTGTGGTGTCGGCATCGTGCTCACTATGATATGCCTCTATACCTGATAATCCGATATTTTTTAAAGAAAGCACATAGCTATCTAGCCATGTACGTTCACAAGGTATAAGTCCCGGATGGGCTAAACATACCGTAGCTTGGCATTGCATTAATAGATGCATAATTTCCTCTGCATCTAATAATTTTTTGGGTTCAAAGGCAGGGCAGGTATTACCTATATATTTAGAAAATGCTTCGCGAATACTGGAAACGTAGCCTTGCTCAAAAAGTACCGTTGCAATATGCGGACGGCCTACAGAATTGGGAGAATTAGGGCAATCAGATACCTTAGCCCCTTCTGAAGAGGGTTGAACAACAGCAACTTTACCAGAAGCCTTTTTTCTCTTTTTTGTCGGTCTTTTGGCATTATCTGGGCTGCGGCTAGCGCGTAAGACATCTTCATATCTAATAGGAATATTCATATCATTAAGCTTTTGCACAATAATTTCATTGCGCTTCGCTCTATTTTCACGCAATTGCTCCAAAGCTTTTTCCAAATCCTGCGCCTCTTGGGGAATCCAAAGAGCTACCATATGTACTTCCCCATGAGGAGAGTTTATTGAAAGCTCACACCCGCGAATAACCTCTAAACCGAGCTTCTCGCCTTGTTCTTGCGCCTCAGGTAATCCTTTTAAAGTATCATGATCGGTAATGGCTATGGCACTGAGCCCCAATTCTTTAGCTTTGCGAACCACTTCTGCAGGGCTATCTCGCCCATCAGAGGCAAGAGTATGAATATGTAAATCTATAAACATATATATAGTTTTCCTACGGCTTGCATAAAAAACAGGTATTTCTTTTTATTCTGCAGCCTTGCTTTTATCCTGCGTTTTTGCGTCATGAGGCTCTATAATTTCTACATCCATAATGGCAGTTTCTGTTTCTTTTTGCATATCTGCATTGGCTTCATTTTCTGACTTTATTTGTGCAGAAGGCAAAGCTTCTGTATCATGTATTTTTCCTGCAACCATAGCTTGAGTTACGCCGCTGTCTGCGTCGTAGGTTAAAGAAAGTGGTGTCACGCCCT
>CAZBDD010000125.1:0-5391 GCA_964490475.1 uncultured Desulfovibrionaceae bacterium | reverse complement strand
TTAATAAAGACTTACGCGCACAGTATCTAAACGGCGTAGCACAAAAATTAGTAGGAACAGATTATATAGACAAAACCTGCGGTCAGCTTTTTTGCCGCGAAGACGACGGCACGCCAAACGATGCCTTGCAAACTGCCTATCGCACCAAGCAGTCTGCGACAGCAGAAACCATGGCACATCCTCAAGGGACGTCTCTTGATATTACCTATACCGTCATGCCTATGCTGGATAAAAATCAGGAAATTGTCTCCATTGTGCAATTAATGACAGATATTTCTTCCATTAAAAGAACTCAGCGCACCATAATGCAAGTGGCCGCCGACGTAACTGAAATTGCGGACAGAGTAGCTACTGCGGCAGAACAACTATCCAATCGCGTAGACAACGTGACTGAAGGTTGTAATGCACAACGCGACCGCACAGCCTCTGCTGCTGCTGCCATCGAAGAAATGAATGCTACCGTTCTTGAAGTAGCTAATAATGCAGAGCAAGCTAGGGTACAAGCCGGAGAAACTCAAGAAAAAGCTAGCGATGGCACCAACCTTGTTTCACAAGTGGTACATGCCATGGGTGAAGTAAATGTGGTGTCTATGCAGCTTTCACAAGACATTAAATCTTTGGGCGATCAGGTGCAGTCCATTGGATCGGTCATGGGTGTTATTTCTGACATTGCGGATCAAACTAATTTATTAGCTCTTAACGCTGCCATCGAAGCCGCTAGAGCCGGAGATGCGGGTCGAGGCTTTGCAGTAGTAGCTGATGAGGTGCGCAAACTTGCTGAAAAAACCATGAGCGCCACCACAGAAGTAGGGACTAGTATTACAGGTATTCAGCGCTCTACTGCTGATAACATAACACAATTTGAAAAAGCTGTAAAAATTATTGCTGAAGCCACAGAACTGAGCAATACCTCTGGCGCGGCTCTTACTGAAATTCAAGAGCTTGCCGAGCACAATGCTTCCCTTATTACTGGCATTGCCACTGCCGCCGAAGAACAATCGGCTACTTCCGAAGAATTGAGTCAAGTGTCTTCTGCCGTGAGTGAAATTGCCGATGAAATAAGCAGTGGAATGAATGATGCTTCCAACGCTGTGCGAGATTTAGCGCAACTTGCTGTGGAATTAAAAGAAAATTTACGAAAATTACAAAACACTTAAAAAGAACTGACTAATATATTCTCTTGAGAGGGAAGGAAAACTTTTGCTAAAGCCCAAAAGTCTTCCTTCCCTTTTTAATAAAATAAAGGGTTGCACAACGAATTGTGCAGAGGTCTTGAATATGCCTCCTTAAGCACGGAAAACAATAAATTTTGAAAATAAGAAACCGGCCACTAAGGAAAAGCTCGAAGTGAAAACCAGAGTAGCAAGAGGGGGGATGTTCAACATATCGCCAGTAAAACCTGCAGATACAGATATTAAGCCCATAAAGATTGTGAAAAATATGAATTTTTTCCCCGTAGGGTTTTGTTTAAAAGTAACTGTGGAGTTGAGTATATAGGAAACTGATACGGCTACAATAAAAGCTACTGCGCTGGCCGCGCTTTGTAAACCACAAAAATGTAGTACCACATAAAAAATGCCCCAATACACAGCGGTATTAATAATACCCACCATAAAATAACGTAAAAATTGTAGCACACAAGTCCTTTGCTGTTTGCAAATTCCACTATATCCCATTTTCAAAAAAGTAGGAATATAGAAAAATTTTATAAAGTAGAGACCTCTGCCCAATTACAAATGTGTGGATTGCTTCGTCGCTAGGCTCTTTGCAATGACTTGGTATTACAACAAAAGTCATTGCGAGCGAAGCAATCCATGTATTTCAACATTTTTTTGGATTATGCAGAGATCTTAAGTATAGAGCATGTTGGTAGAAATCTGCTGTTTTGCTAGCATGCTTGTTAAGCTGCGTCAATGCGCAAGTATTGCTTAAGGCGTAAATCGGAATACCGTTTCCGGAAAATTTTTGCTATTGACAAGAACTAGAGCCCGTGTACATAAAAGCTCATGCAACAATGGTATGTATATCTTTTGCGCTGTGTGGATAACTCGCTGTATTGCGGTATTACTACTGATATGCAACGACGCCTTTTAGAGCATAATGGATATAAAAAGGGTGGGGCCAAATATACCAAAGGGCGAAGGCCGGTGGAACTCTGTGCATGTGCCCCTTGTGAAAATCGCGGGGCGGCTTCTCGAGCAGAAGCTTTTATTCGCACCTTGCCAAAAAAAGAAAAAATCGCCGCCATGCAGGCCATGTGCATACAGAAAAATAGTAGTGAGGAAAAGTTATGATACCATGGGAAGTTGCCACAGCTTTTTGTTTTGCCGCCTTGGTGCTAGCCATAGCGCCGGGGCCCGATAATATTTTTGTATTGACCCAATCAGCTCTTTATGGCGTGCGCGCGGGCATTGCTACCAGTCTTGGACTTATGACTGGCATCATTGGGCATACTTGCGCAGTGGCTTTAGGGGTTGCTGTCATTTTTCAAACATCTCCCACAGCCTTTTGGATTTTGAAGATAGTGGGCGCTTTGTATTTAGTGTATTTGGCATGGCTTACTTTGCGCAGTGGCACCTCGGAAGCTTCTTTGACGGGGCAAACTTTTATAGGGAATTTTGCTTTATATAAACGTGGGATAATAATGAATATCACCAACCCTAAGGTGACCTTGTTCTTTCTTGCTTTATTGCCGCAATTTGCCAACCCAGCACATGGCTCTGTCAGTTTACAAATATTTCAACTAGGGGCCCTATTTATTGCTTCGGCTTTTTTGGTCTTTGGTGCCGTGGCAGTTTTAGGCGGCCAACTTGCTAAATGGTTTAATAGTTCACCACGCTTTCAGGTATATATGAATAAAGCCACAGCGGTGATTTTCGTGGGTATGGCTGGAGCTTTGCTTTTTACTGCATAGCAGTTTAAAGGCCAGCATGGATTTATGTCCTGTGTAACAAGCTGGTAAAGAGTGCTAAAATAGCATAGGTGCATGACTAGATCTTGGTTCTATTTTGAGAGTTTTTTTAAAGTAGGATGGAAAAATTCCCACTTTATATCTTGACAGCCTAGGGGCTTGGCATGTAAAAGGCACATTTCACGAGGACTGTATGGGAAGTTTGTATAAGGCAATACGCGACATTCCGGCGCAAGGATGTAGCATAGTGGTAGATGATGCCACTGTGTGGTCTACTCCTATGGTTGAATTTGGTGTGGAATGTAAGGTGCTTGAACCATTACGAGCTGAGTTGCAACTGCTGCTCGTGCCGGGTGGCTGTCTCGTGCGTGGTACATTAAGCGGGCAAGTTTCACAGCCTTGTGACTTGTGTGCAGAAGATTCCGTAACTACCATTGCACACACTATAGACACTTTTGAAGCCATACCCGGTGAATCCATCCCCTTTGAAGATGAGGACGAAGATGACGCTGATGCCATGGCTCACGAATATATGGATAAGGACAGCCATATAATAGTGGAAAATGCTGTCGCTCGATTGGACGTAGCCAGTCTTTGTTGGGAAGAATTTTTGCTGTCCTTGCCCATGCGCCCCCTTTGCCGCCAAGATTGCAAAGGGCTTTGTACCTCTTGTGGTGCAAATTTAAATGATATTTCTTGTGCTTGCGTGAAAGAAGAGGGAGACCCTCGTCTGGCAGCGCTTCGTGCATTAAAAATTACTTCGAAATAACATTCGATTTTAAGGAGATTATTATGGCTGTTCAACAAAACAAAAAATCCCGTTCCAGAAAAGGGATGCGTCGTTCTCATGACCGTGTAGCTGTGCCTACTGTTATTTATTGTCATTGTGGTGAACCTACTTTGCCTCATTCCGTTTGCTCTAGTTGCGGTGTATACAAAGGGCGCAAAGTTATCTCCACTGCCAACGACCAGAATTAATGGACATATGCCCCATTATTGCCGTGGACGCCATGGGGGGGGACTTTGGCCCCTCAGTGGTGGTGCCTGGCGCCATAGATGCTGCTAAGCGCTATGATTTATCCTTACTCTTGGTGGGAGATACCGCAAAGATAGAGGCTGAGTTAGAGCAGATTAGTACTTCTGGTGTGCGCATTGAGGTGGTTCATGCCGATGATGTGGTACATATGAATGAAAAGCCCTCTGATGTGCTTAGGCGCAAAAAAAATGCGTCTATCCAAGTGGCTTGTCGTCTTGTGCGCGAGGGGGCTGCCCATGCCGTGGTCAGTGCTGGGCACTCAGGTGCCACAGTGGCTTGCGGCATGTTCATTGTGGGGCGCATTCAAGGCGTGGAGCGACCTGCTTTAACAACACTTATGCCCACAGAGAAAAATCCCCTTGTCTTGCTAGATGTGGGGGCCAATGTCGATTGTAAGCCCTACCACCTTTTTCAATTTGGGCTTATGGGTAATGCTTTTGCGCGGGATATTATGGAATATTCTGCCCCCAGCATAAGCTTATTGAGCATTGGTGAAGAAGAAGGTAAGGGCAATACGCAAGTGAAAGAAGCCTATGACTTATTAAAAATGGCACAAAACTTAAACTTTGCTGGTAACTGTGAAGGGCGTGACCTTTTTACCGGTAATGTGAACGTAGCCATTTGTGATGGGTTTTTGGGTAATGTGGTGCTGAAAACTAGCGAAGGTTTATCTACTTCGCTTATTCGCATTTTAAAGAGAAATTTACTTTCTGGCGTGTTGCCTACCCTTGGGGCTTTGCTTGCCAAGGGGGCTTTCAAAAGATTTAAAGAAACAGTGGACTATGCCGAATACGGCGGTGCACCGCTTTTGGGCTTGCAGGGACTTATTCTTGTTTGTCATGGAAAGTCCAATCCTAAAGCCATTTGTAGCGCAGTGCGCATGGGGGGGATGTTTGTGCGTAAAGGCACCAATAAGCATCTAGCCCAAACCATCATGGCCAATGACGAATTAACACGTTTCAGTCGCGCTTTATAAACCTGCCTTGTCTTTAAGCCTATCTTCATCTTAACCCAAAGAGATTTAATTCCATGAATACAAGTTGCCACATCCACGGTTTGGGAACCAGCGTTCCGCAAAAAATTGTAAGCAATGATGATTTAAGCCGTATGGTGGATACCAATGATGCATGGATTACTTCCCGCACAGGTATTCAACAAAGACATATGCTGGCTGATGGTGAAAATGCTACTGACCTTGGGCTTAAAGCATCGCAAAAAGCCTTGGCAGAAGCCGGGCTTGAAGTGGCAGATGTCACGCATGTACTACTGGCAACGTGTACTCCCGAATTTTTGTGCCCTTCTACAGCCAGTGTTTTAGCCAATAAATTAGGTTGCGGCTCCGTAATGGCATTGGATTTTAATGCCGCTTGCTCCGGATTTTTATATGGGCTTTCTTTGTGCGAATCCATTGTAAACACGCATAGCGATGCAGTAATTTTGTTCG
>CAZBDD010000124.1:0-5399 GCA_964490475.1 uncultured Desulfovibrionaceae bacterium | reverse complement strand
CTTTATTGGATGGTAGTTTGATTATGTCAGTGAACGGCCCTCCGCCTTCAAAAACCTTACAAGATTGAAATGTTGATTCAACGGTATAGAGAGTCTTTTTTCCCTCGTTCCTTATGCTCAAATTGAACGCACTAAGTGCTATGCCTAGTGTGTTTTCAGACTTTGTCGAAATTTCGAGTGGCTTTTTAATCGGTAATTCTGATAACGCTCTCTCATGCAAAGACCTAATTGATTTTTGCTTTTGCGTCACTGAAAATCCTGGAAACCATTCAAAGTTAATGTCATTTTTCTTTACTAACAAAGTAGTATTAAAGTTTTCTATCTTTAGGCTAGGATAAAATATTGGTCTTGTGGCCATATAAGCCTCATCTTTGATAGTTTTAAAAGTTGTTTTATTACCACAAGTGATGGTCTTGTCGAGGGAAAAAGACATCAGTTTGTATTTTACAGGTGGTATTTGTTAATAGAGATACATTTTGACAGGCTGCAGTATCATTGAATAAAATTTCATTTATATATTGGGGGGCTATATTATCAAAGCAAATTACCTCAGCTTGAGGGTTTGTAGGGTAAAAACTGTGAAGATTGGCATGTTCTCTAATATTAATTTCTTTTTCGTCTTCACCTTGGGTAAATATTCTTTCTTGTTCTGCAAATAAAGACAAAAAAGCACTTTTTGTCTTTTTTGAGTTGATGCTTATGCCATAAAAATCTCCAGATGCTGCATTGTATGGGAAAAAAGCACAGTCCTTTTCCCATAGAATGCTTGCGTCAAGATGAATCACAGCCCATTTTACACTTTGATCTTTTATTCTTGATGGATAAAACATTTTGTAATTTGGAAATGAAATAGACAAGCATATACCATCAGTATATCCATCTAGTCGTAAATCATCTGTATGGGAAAAAGTGTGTTCATTTAATTCAAGTTCAGAGCGCGAAATTAACCCTTGCTGTAAAATGGAAGGGAGATTTTCGACTTTAGTGAAATGTGTTAAAATCGTAATACCTCGAGATGTCACATCGGTTTGTGTAATTTTTTCAGAATTCATATGCTCTCCTTTTGCGATTCATCGTTTTTCTGATAATTATCGCATAAGCTATTTTTATGGTTTTAGCAATAGGAGAGTTCAAAGTTTCTGCACTACCAAGTAAGAGTCTGATGCACTATTGAGAAAAAAAGGTAAAACACGTCTTCATATAGTCACCATCGGCGACGTCTCTAAAGAGTTGGTATGCCGCTTTGTTTACATGTGCATCTAGTGTCTGTTTATCCATGTGTGCTACCTCAGTAAAAAGTTTATGCCGTAGCTTGGTTAGAAAATGGTTAGAAATGTGGTTAGGAAAAAGGTTAGGAAAGTTGTTTTGCCTGAAGTCACGACCATAAAAAAACATCCACCTAACTCTTTTGCAGCTTTACTAACGCAGTACTAACATCTCAAACGTAGCTTTGGTTTACCCCTGCGTAAAGCTGTATAAACCCCAGTAAAGTCGCATCAATGCTTAACCTAAAGGATTTTAGCTTTTAAAGCTAGGTTAGGAATAGGTTAGGAAAGCATTTTTCTTACAGAAAAAGCCCTTACAGTTTTCACCGTAAGGGCTTGATTTTCTTGGTTGCGGGGGCAGGATTTGAACCTACGACCTTCGGGTTATGAGCCCGACGAGCTACCGAACTGCTCCACCCCGCGATACGCGGTTGTTCGTCAACCAGAAAGACATAATATGTATTTACGACTTCTAAGTCAAGCGGAAAGTTGAAAAAAATGAAATAAAATAATAACTCTTTTATTTCAGAGAATTAGTAGCGTTATTTAAGGAGTTTTTTGTTGTGTACTGCTGCTGTTGTAAAAAATAATGTAACTTTGTGTATGTTATTTAGGAATAAAGATGAAAATATTTTCCCCATAGCTTTTAGCAGTAACTTTTGTAAAACCTTCTTTGCGGGCTGCTTTTCCTTCTGTGTTATTGTTCTTGAATAAAAAATTCCCGCTGGAGCTAACATAGTGCATATGAGGGCCAGACCATTTTGTTCCACCGCCGTTGGCTTGTCCATATACATATACATCATCTCTGCCTGTGGGTAAATCAACAGTGATTTTTGCACGAGAATTTATTGTAATCCAACCTTTGCTTACCCAAGGGTTAGAATAATCTTGGTAATATACAGCGGCTTGAATGGTTTTATTGGATTTGTTTTCTAAAATAAGTTTTCGCGCCATGGCGCTTGGGGCAGTCAGACCTAAAATAAGTATAATGAGAACGCAACTCCATACATAATGATTTTTCAGCATAACTTCTCCTTTTGCACATTGTAAGCTGCTTATAGTGTAATAAAAAGGGCTTTGCGCATAGATGACACAAAACCCTTATTTTATAGTATGCGATTTTTACAGCGCAGCTAATCTATGCTAATAAAAGAATATTAGGGAAATACTTGCTCAAAATAGGGGTATATTTCATCTCCCTGAACCGTTATGGGGTAGCTTACAGAAACGTATCCGTCGCCTGAAAAACTACGATCTACTTCTACAAGAAGGTGAACCATATCACCGTCCACAATAAAGCTAAGTTCCACTTCATTTACAGTGCGGCTATTCCAATTAAAAAGACCTGAGGATGCAGGGCGCATTTCAACTTCCTGATAAATGCCGGAAGAGCTAGAGAAATTAGGCGTATTTAAATAGCCCACTTCCACATCAACTTTTTTAAATTGAAAACCGTGCTCAAGAAATTTATTAATCATAATTTCGACAGCAGGGTGGGGTAATATGGTGAGGTAGTCACGGTCGCCACTGTCAAGGCCAGATTCGATATCAAGCTCTGTATAGGCCCACACTCTGCTCTGGTTTTTTCCTTGAGCAATAGATGTGATGGGTGTTTCTGAAGGAAGTTTAAAGCTGAAAGGAATTTCATATTTTTCCCCTGCTTCCACCTTCATCGGTTGATTAATTTCAATGCCGCCAATGGCTATAGTTGTATGATAATCTTCTTCTTCTCCGTTTACTTCACGAACACCCTTAGCAGTTGTCATAATAGAAACAGTGACTTTATTAATGTCTTGGTCTACTTTTCCGCCTTGAATATGCACAGTACCTGAAATGGTATCTCCTTGATATAAGGTCATATTATCCACTATGGTATCTACTTTTGCGCTACCAATACCCACTTTTGCTAAAAATTTACTCAACATAATGAAATCCTTACTTGCTGTATTAAGTTGCAGAAATAACTCTGAATGACTTCTCCTTTACCTTTTTATAATGGTACTTCATGATTAAAAAAAAGACAATGTGTTTTGTTATTTTTGGATATTTTTGCAATATAAAGTCATGAAAATATCATTTTAATCAGAAAAATGTTTTATTTATAGACAACTTGTAAAGTAGAACGGCTAACAGTTTTATGTGATGCGAAAATTTAAATTTGATGCAATTTTGGGGTGCTAATTATGCTTTTACTGTGAAATTTTTTCGGTATAGCCAAAAAAATCTAAAATTTTATACGCAAGAGGTGTGCAATTATTCTTGCTATCTTTTTTTTCTATGTTTACAAAGGCGCATGACGAAACACACTCCAGCTCTTATGATTCAAGGTACATGCTCTAATGCGGGTAAGTCTTTGCTTGCAGCAGCTTTATGTCGTATTTTTTTGCAAGATGGCTTGTCTCCGGCTCCGTTTAAATCTCAAAATATGGCTCTTAATTCATTTGTTACCCTTGATGGTTACGAAATTGGGCGCGCTCAAGCTCTGCAAGCAGTTGCTTGTGGTCGTGAAGCGCATGTGCATATGAATCCGGTGTTGTTAAAACCTCATTCAGATATGGGCTCTCAAGTAGTAGTATTGGGTAAGCCTGTGGGGCACATGAAAGTGCAAGAATATATACAGTATAAACCTACGGCTTGGCAGGCTATTACTCAGGCATATACTGCTCTTGCGCGCACTGCGGACGTTATGGTCATAGAGGGGGCAGGCTCTCCGGCGGAAATAAATTTAAAATCCCACGATATTGTTAATATGGCTGTGGCTCAGTATGCTCATGCTCCTGTACTTTTGTGCGCCGATATAGATCGTGGTGGAGCCTTTGCCTCCTTGGTGGGCACTATGGCTTTGCTGGATGCTGAAGAAAAGACTAGGGTGGCTGGCTTCATACTGAATAAATTTCGAGGAGATATTCGTTTGCTAGATAGCGCCTTTGCACCTATAGAAGCCATGACTCAAACACCTTTCTTAGGCACGGTGCCTTGGATACCAGATTTAGATTTGCCGGAAGAAGATTCTGTTTCTTTTCGATTGCATGGCCTTTCTCACGCAACAGCGCATAGCCATGTAGATACGCTTGATATTGCCTGCATTGATACGCCACATCTAAGTAATTTTACAGATATAGATGCTCTAAAAGTGGAAGCAGATGTGCGCTTGCGCGTGGTTCGTAAGGTAGAAGAATTGGGTAAGCCAGATATGCTTTTGTTGCTTGGCACGAAGAATACTTTGGCTGATATGCGCTATTTAAAAGAGAAAGGTTTTATGGCGGCTTTGCAAGTGTTACGCCAAAAAATCCCTTATGTTTTGGGTATCTGCGGTGGATTGCAAATGCTTGGGCAATGTGTAGAAGATAATCTTGGCTTGGAAAGCGGTGTGCCCGCTGTGCAAAAAGCTTTAGGGTTTTTACCCTTGGTGACACATATGCGAGCAGAAAAAAATTTGACTCGCTGTACAGGGCACTATTTAGAACCTACTACGGGTGTATGTTTGCATGTGCAAGGCTATGAAATTCATCATGGAGAAAGTTCTTTTCAAGAATATGCAGAGAGTGCGAATCTTTTTATGGGGCCGGTGATTTTTAATACACAAGGCAACCCTCTTGGCTGGATGCGTCAAGAAGAAGGGCGTACCATTTTGGGCACCTATATACATGGAATTTTGGATGATGATGTATTTCGCAGGCATGTGTTAAATAAGGTGCGTTGCTATAAAGGACTTTCACCCATAACAACTATAAGCCCTTACACTTTGGGGCCTGGTTTGGACAAACTAGCGCAAACTGTGAGGGAGGGGCTAGATATGGATAAAATATATAGCCTCATAACAGTTCGCTGAAAATGGGCAACCTGCTTCGTCAGACTTGTTTTTTGCTACGGTCACGTATGTCTTGATACATTCCCTGCGCAAAAAAAAACGTCTTCCTCGCATGTTACCCATTTTGAGCGAACTGTATTTAAATTAACTTCTAAGCAGATAGCTGAAAATGGGCAATCTGCTTCGTCAGACTTGTTTTTTGCTACGGTCACGTATGTCTTGATACATTCCCTGCGCAAAAAAAAACGTCTTCCTCGCATGTTACCCATTTTGAGCGAACTGTATTTAAATTAACTTCTAAGCAGATAGCTGAAAATGGGCAA
>CAZBDD010000123.1:0-5433 GCA_964490475.1 uncultured Desulfovibrionaceae bacterium | reverse complement strand
GGATCAAATTCCACTTTTACCACTTCAGCATGATTTGTATCTCCGCTGGTAACTTCTTCATAAGTGGGAAAGTTTGTTTTTCCGCCCATATAACCGGAAACTACTGTGAGCACACCGGGTAATTTTTGAAAACCATCTTCCACACCCCAGAAGCATCCTCCGCCAAAAAAGGCCACAGCAGAAGCTGCTTTTTGTGGTATAAAGTTCATGGAAAGGGAATTTACGCAATGACGTGTATTTTTAGCTGTAAAACCTTCGCCTATAAAAACATGCCCTAAATGACCACCACAATTAGCACAAACAATTTCTGTGCGTGAACCATCAGCATCGGGAACACGAAGCACAGCTCCGGCAATTTCATCATCAAAGCTTGGCCAGCCACAATTGGAATCAAATTTATCTGCGGATTGATAGAGCGGAGCATCGCAGCGTCTGCAAGTATATAGGCCGCTTTCTTTATTGTTGAGATACTCTCCTGTATAAGGTCTTTCTGTGCCTTTATGCACTATAATGCGCTCTTCTTCAGAGTTTAAAGCGTTAAATTTCATATTTCGTCCCTTTTTTATTTTTTCTTCCAAACTGGTTTGATTGTTGTTCGTTGCAAGTGCAAGTACACTAAAAGCACTTATCATTAAAATAACCATGAGAATTAAAATTTTATAGGTAAATTTCATAAAATTCCTTTTTTTTTAAGTGTTACAGCTCTTGATATATGGAGAATTCACCATAAACAAGGCCTTTGCAAAATTTTTATGTATGGGATTATAGATTGTTGACAGAAGTTGCTGTGAGTAAAATGAAGAAGTGTGACCTATCTTGAAGCTTTTGTTTTGTATATATATGACATAATAAAAATAGTAACTATTATTAGTATGTCAAGGAGAGAATTTTTAATGACAAATTTGTTTACGTGAGATGTTTATAGAGAAATGATTATAGAAAAAAGGGAGTAGGCGGGTTAAAAGATTAAAAAAAGGTCGGAAAATGTTTGGCTTGTAAAACATAATCCGACCTATAAAAGCTTATTTCGTTCTTTTTTTATGAGATGAACGCAAGTGCACACGCATGGGAGCATGTAATATTTTAAAATGCTTGCGTAAAGACTTTTCTAAATAGCGCACATAGCTTTCGGAAACCCGTTCGGCATCGTTAACGAAGAAGACAAAAGTAGGCGGCGCCGTTTCTGCTTGTGTTAAATAGAAAAACTTAGGACGTACCCGCTTAATAACAGGCGGTTGATGGCGTTCTAACACCGATTCCATAGCTCTGTTCAATTGTCCTGTGGGTATGCGTAATTGGCATTCTTCGTGAATTTGTTTAGCTATGGGCAATATTTTAGCAAGGCCTCGACGCTCTAAGGCAGAAACAAGAAGTACAGGTACATGAGAGCAAAAAGCCAACATTTCCCCCAAATTCTTTTGCAATTGTTTTATACTGGCTTGAGGTACCAAATCCACTTTATTAACAAGAATCATAAAAGGAGTTTTGCGTTCGTGCAATAAGTCCATAAGGCGTTTATCTTGTTGGCTTACGCCTTCAGTGGCATCAAGCACTAACAAGGTAACATGAGCCTTGGTGCTAGATTTAATGGCAGAATTTACAGAATATTTTTCCACTGTATCGGTAATTTTAGCACGTCGACGTACACCGGCTGTATCTACAAAAGTATATTTTTCACCTTTGATTTCCATTTGCACGTCAACACTGTCTCTGGTGGTGCCGGCAACATCAGAAACAATCATGCGTTCAGAACCGTGCAAGGCATTGATAAGTGAAGACTTTCCAGCATTGGGGCGTCCCAACATGGCTAATTTTAATCCTACATCTTGAGGCGCAAGCTCTTCCCAATTATCGGGAATAAGATCGAGTAGTTCTTCGCGTAGTTGACGTAAATTATGCCCATGCTCTGCAGAAACTGCAATGAGGGGAAAACCCAAGCCATGAAATTCTGCAAGCAGTTGATTTTCTTGCTCAGCACCGTCTACCTTATTCACAATAAGCAAGGTGGGTTTACCCATGCGGCGTACATGTGCCAACAGGTATTCATCCAAGGGTAACAGGCCATCGCGCCCATCTACTACAAAGGCTACAGCCACGGCACTGTTAAGTGCTTCTTCGGCTTGGCGCAAAATATCTGCTTCGAAACCGCGAATACCTTCAGGGCCTTCGGTAACTTCGGCATGGGCGTCTAGAGTAATGCCACCAGTGTCTACTATGCCATATAATGCCTGCCCATGTTGGCGCACCATACCTTCCATACGGTCACGGGTTACCCCCGGGCGGTCATGAGTAATGGCTCTGTTGCTATGAATAAGGCGATTAAAAAGGGTGGATTTGCCCACATTAGGGCGACCCACCAAAACAATTTGTGGTACTGAATCAGACATGGATTTTCCTGGATGATATAAAGCTTGCGACACTCTGCGGAGCGTAATGGCTTTTGTGCATAAATAGGGTGAAATTTTTCCTCTCATACCTTTAGATGAGGACATCTGTCAAGGTAACAATAGTGTCAAATAAAATCTCCTGCGGTAAAAAAGCTTTACACAATTTTATGTATATGGCCTCAGTAGATATATATATCTGTTTTTCAAACAGTTTTTGTAGCTAGAAATTACAAGCTACCCTATACACCTGTATAATAAAATAAAAACACCACCAAAAGCTGGCTGGAAAGAATGCGTAAAATCATGGTAAGTGGGTATACAGTGGCATAGATGGAAGCAGAAGAGTCTGACCCCAGAATTTGCGTGGAAAAAGCTAAAGCTGGGGGGTCAGTCATGCTACCTGCTAAAAGACCGCATACTGTAGGATAATTACATTTTAACACTGTGCAGGCAAAAAGAGCCGTGCTCATAAGAGGAATAAAGGTAATGAGTGCCCCCACACCCATCCAGTAAAGACCTGAGCCATCTATTATCATGGGGATAAAGCCAGGGCCAGCATGAAGCCCTACTGCTGCGAGAAAAAGTGAAATACCAATTTCTCTAATCATAAGGCTAGCACTGGGGGAAATAAAGCATACCATACCACCGAATTTATGTAAACGACTGAAAATAATTGCAACCAATAAGGGGCCGCCGGCAAGGCCAAGCTTTAGGCCTGAAGCTAAACCAGGAATATAGAGGGGAATACTGCCCAAAATAATACCCAGCAAAATGGCTACAAAGATGGGAATAATGTGTGGGTGTTCAAGCATTCTTGTGGAATCACCTAAAATTTTACGCGCTTCATAAATACCTTCTGAGTCAGAGACAATTCGCACAGTGTCGCCAAAATGCAATACAGTAGAAGCTAATGCCGTAAATTGAAAGCCGGAACGGCATACAAGCGTAGGCACACGGCCAAATGCTGCACTTAATTGCAGGTGCTCACAAGTTTTACCGGCCACTGAATCCTTTGTTACAGCTATATCAACAGCTTTTAAGCTACCTTTGATTTCGCGTAAATTAATTTCAGATTTTTTACCGGCAATTTCTACAAGCTTTTCTAATTCATGGCGATCACCCACAGCCAGTAATAAAGTCCCTTTGCTTAGTACAATATCCGGATTTGGTGTTTGCACAAAGCCTTTCATTTGTTCTATACGCGAAAAAACGAGTTTTTGTTCTTTAAAAGCCCGCACATCGCCTAAGCGCTTACCTATAAGTGCATCATTCACAATTTCTACGGTAACATATTCTACATAAGGATTAAGCGCCGCATTTTGTTCCTCCATGATTTTATTTTCTTTTTCTATATCGATACGGAAAATAAAACGTACTAGCAAAATGCTAATTATAATGCCTAGAATACCAAAGGGATATGCTGCCGCATAACCCAGCCCAGCTTGCTGCACATAGTCGGCCACTATGTCTGCATTGGGTAAAATATCTGCAAAGGTTTGTGTTGCTGCGGCTAAAGAAGGAGTGTTGGTGACGCCACCACTATAAAGGCCTACAAGCACAGGCAAAGGAATATCAAATATTATAAAGGATAATGCCGCAATACATGTACCAAAGCAAACAATAAATGCAGCCATAAGATTTAAACGCAAACCAGAGCGTTTTAATGATTCTATAAAGCCCGGCCCCACTTGCATTCCCACAGAGTAAACGAATAAAATAAGGCCAAATTCTCGAGCAAAACTTAGAATTTCTTCGTTAATATGCAGTCCAAAATGTCCCACAGCAATACCGCTGAAAAGCACACCTCCCACACCAAGACTAATGGTGCCTACTTTTACTTTTCCAAGAAGAACCCCTGAAATAATACACAAGGAAAAAACGCATATGGCTTGCGCCGCTGTCTGTGAAAAGAAAAGATGTTCCCACATAAAAACCTACACTGAGAGTTAACAGTTTTTTAGAAAAATGTCCTATTTTTTAAATTCATGTTTGAATCACTAGGGGAGCAGGTAAGCAAGTAACAGCCAAGGCTTGCTTCCATGCAGGCAAAGTAGCAAATTGTTTACCTGCAAGATTTAAAGATTGAAAAGCTTCTGTTTCAGGGCACAAAATCCGTAAAGAATGCAAAAAAAGACCAGAATTAGGAGAAAATGTACCGTATTTACCATCTCCAAGAACGGGGTGCCCTTCTGTGGCCATTTGCAAACGAATTTGATGCGTACGACCTGTAATTAATCGAATATGCATGAGGCTGTACTGTTGCGTGCGTTGTAAGCAATGCACATAACTGACGGCTTCTTTACCGTCTTGCGCAGAAAGAATGCGAACTTTTTCATCTGCACCAAAATATTTTTTTTGCATATGGTGTTCAAGTTTTTGCGGGCTATCGTGGGGCCATATGCCGTGCACCCAAGCTAAATATTCTTTGCTAATGGTACGCAAGGCAAAGGCATCTTGCAGGGCACGCAATGCCGTGTATGAAAAGGCCACACAAACAAGACCCGAAGTGTCTTTATCTAGACGATGTGCAGGTGTGGGTTTAAAAACCGCATGTTTAAAGTGTGCTTGTAATCGTTGTGCAAAACTGTCTGTATGCCCAGTGCCAGCATGTATGGGCAACCCTTGGGGCTTATTATAAATGGCTATATTCTCATCGCAATACACAGTAGGAGGCAATGGGGGTTTTACAGAAGGTGACAAAGTTTGCTTGGGCGCAAAGTGTGTTGGTGCAGACGTTTGTGCTTTTTGAATAGGTTCGTGTGAAGAAAGTGTTTCCATTGCCTCTGTTTTTTTTTCAAAAGCAGCAGAATGGTTCATACCCAGAGCAAAGGGTGGTAGCCGTAAAATATCACCTGTATGCACATGTCCAAAAGGTTTTATGCGCCCACCATTAAGGCGAATTTGTCCAGTTCGTATCCAGCGATGTAGTAGAGATTGGGGTAAATTAAGACGGCGAACCAAAAATTGTAGCAATTTTTGGCCACTTTCGCTGGCTTGTACTTCTAGAATATTTTTCTGCTCACTGTCAGGCATGCGTACTCAAATA
>CAZBDD010000122.1:0-5446 GCA_964490475.1 uncultured Desulfovibrionaceae bacterium | reverse complement strand
GCCAGCATTGGTAAATCTGTTCAGTTGTTCTTCAAAAAAATGTTGCATTAAGGGCAAAATATTACATTCTTGTATATTGTCCTGCATAATTTCCGGTCTTGCAAAGCTGTGCATAAGCACATAACCCGGTTAGTACTCAGCTATAATATCAAGCATTTGCGGCTCAAACCTGCATGCAGATATATCATTGATCACATGAGCGCCGGCTTCAAGAGCAGCCATGGCAGTATCTGCGTGATATGTATCTATAGAAATAAAAGGGGGAGGGGGCAGGTGTTTAGGCTCTTGTGCCAGAGCAGTCTGAGAAGATATTTCTTGAGTATGCCCCTCTTGTATAAGCTTCATACTGTTGTTACATGGGTGCATTTGTTCCAATATGGCTGAAAGCGCAGGGCCTAGCCTACACCACTCTTCTTCTGCGTTTAAAGGCTTTGCACCTGGTCTTGATGATTCTGCACCTAGATCTAAAAATGCAGCGCCTTGTTTCCAAAGGCGTTGCGCATGTTCTAAAGCTTGCGCAGGCGCAATATATTTTCCCCCATCAGAAAAAGAGTCTGGAGTAATATTTACAATGCCAAATAAAGCAAAGGGGGAAGGCGTAAAAACCTTTCCCCCCCGTAATGTCCAAGAGTTATTTATCATACGTCCTTTTTGGGCGTGTTGGTATTCTCTTTAGTGTTTTCTTCTTGTTCATCTTGCCCATGAGCTTTTTGTTGGGGCTGCTCTTCTGAGGTGTTAGAAGCTTGAGATGAAGGCTCTTGTTGCTCCGCTTCCTCATGGGGTTCAAAGATGAAGTCATCGTCTTTTTTAGGGGCTTTGTTTTCCTTTAACTCTAAGGGAGGTAAAGGCTTGCCTTCTAAAATAAGCTCTAAATCATCGCCGCTAATGGTTTCCCTTTCTAGCAGGGCTTCAGCTATAGCATGCAAGTGCTTGCTGTTTTCATTTAGTAACTCATGGCAACGTGTGCGTGCTTCGTCAACTATGCGCTTAACTTCGGCATCTACCGTGCGTGCTGTTTCTTCGCTGAAGTTTTTGTTTTGTACCCATTCACGCCCAATAAAGACTTCTTCGCCAGTTTCACCAATGGCAAGGGGGCCTAGAGCATCGCTCATTCCCCATTCGCACACCATTTTACGAGCCATACGAGTTACTCTTTCAATGTCATTACCAGCGCCAGTGGTGATGTCGTCAAAGACAATTTCTTCTGCTACTCGACCACCTAATAAAACCACCAAGGTATTAAGCAAATAACCGCGCGAATAGCCATGTCTGTCCTCTTCGGGCAATTGCATAGTTACACCTAAGGCACGCCCGCGAGGAATAATAGTAACTTTGTGCACGGGGTCTGTCTTTGGCAACAGGTGTGCAGCCAAGGCATGACCTGCCTCGTGATAGGCAGTGATACGCTTTTCTTCGTCAGAAAGTATAAGGCTACGTCTTTCGCGGCCCATGAGCACTTTATCCTTTGCCCATTCAAAATGTGCCATGGTGAGAAATTCATCATTGGCTTTTGCTGCTTGCAAAGCTGCTTCGTTGACAAGATTTTCTAAATCTGCACCAGAAAAGCCTGGGGTACCGCGAGCTAAAGTGTCCAGTTTTACATCGTCACTAAGGGGGGTGCGTCTGGTATGTACTTCGAGAATGCGGCGGCGGCCTTTAAGGTCTGGCGTAGGCACAATAACCTGACGGTCAAAACGACCGGGGCGCAAAAGCGCAGGGTCAAGCACATCAGGGCGGTTGGTAGCTGCAATGAGTATAACGCCTTCGTTGGACTCAAAACCGTCCATTTCCACAAGTAATTGGTTTAGAGTTTGTTCGCGTTCATCGTGTCCACCGCCAAGTCCAGCTCCGCGCTGACGACCCACGGCGTCAATTTCATCAATAAAGATGAGACAAGGCGCATTTTTTTTACCTTGCGTAAAAAGGTCACGCACGCGAGAAGCCCCAACCCCCACAAACATTTCCACAAAGTCTGAACCAGAAATGGAGAAAAAGGGAACACCAGCTTCACCGGCCACTGCACGTGCCAATAAAGTTTTACCAGTTCCGGGAGGGCCCACTAAAAGTACACCTTTGGGAATACGTCCACCAAGGCGTGTAAATTTTTTAGGTTGCGACAAAAATTCCACCACTTCAGAGAGCTCTTCCTTGGCTTCATCAACGCCAGCCACATCTTGAAAAGTTATACGGCCTTGTTCTTCATTTAATAAGCGCGCACGCGAACGGCCAAAGCTCATGGCTTTGCCTCCACCGCCTTGCATTTGGCGCATGAAGAAAATCCACACACCTATAAGTAAGAGCATGGGGAACCAAGAAATCAATAAGGTCATATACCAAGGCTGGTCTTCAAGAGGCTCTGCTTTAATGCTTACCTTTTTTTCCATAAGGCGGCTGACCAAATCTCCGTCTGGTGGTGCATAGGTTTGCACATTGGTGCCGTTTATGCTTTGCCCCACAAGATTTCTACCTTGTATGGTCACTTGCGTAATATCGCCACTGTCTACCTGACGCAAAAATTCTGTATAGGAAATTTGCTGATGCGCGTTTTGTGGCTGCTGGAACATGTTAAAAAGCATAACCATGGCTAGGGCAATGACGGCCCATAGCGTAAGGTTGCGAGTAAATTGGTTCACGTTTCCTCCGTGATTTTTTTTCTGTGCTGCTTAGGTATGTATAATGTTTTATTGCATTTGTTAAAAAACTCTTGCGTATAAAGTACTAAATAATACTTCTTTACTGTTTGACAATATCCTATGTCGAAGTATTGCTATTGTTTTTCATACTCCCTAGTTTTTCTCAGAAATATAAAATTGCAATATATAATTTTTGCGTAAAAAAAGCAAATATTTCTCACACAAAAAAAATTTAATTATACTGTCTTTTGTTCTACATATAAAATTTGCTTAGTTAACTTTTATTTTGCATTTATGCTCAAAATTTGTTTGAAGAATAATTGTGCAGAGCCCTTACATCATTTGGATTTTGTATGCTTATTTTTTGAAAAAATTTTATTTTTGTGTGGATAAAATTGCATATACTTCTTTTTTAGCACTCTTGGGAGGTAGTAACTGCCCCTTGCATGCATCAAAGAAATATTATAGGATTTTTCGCAATTCATGGTGTTTATGTATAAAATTGCGAAAAATAACTTTAGCAAGGGGGCAGTATGTTAGAAAAATTTTTTGCCATACAGCAGCGTGGCTCTACGGTGCGCACGGAGCTTATAGCAGGTTTAACCACATTTATGACCATGGCCTATATATTGGCTGTAAACCCAAATGTATTAAGTGATGCCGGCATGAATAAGCCCTCGGTGTTTGTAGCCACAGCCATATGTTCTTGCGTAGCTACTGCGGCGGTGGGTTTATTTGCGAATTTGCCTATTGCTTTGGCGCCTAGTATGGGGCTGAATGCCTTTTTTACCTATACCATTGTGCTTGGTATGGGGTATTCGTGGCAATTTGCTTTAACGGCAGTATTTTTGGCTGGTCTCATTTTTATAGCATTGACCTTAAGCCATTTGCGCGAGCTTATAATGAATAGCCTTCCAGAAGGTATTAAGCATGCCATTTCTGTGGGTATAGGGCTTTTTATTGCTTTTATTGGTTTAAAATCTGCTGGCATTGTGGTGGATAATCCCAATACCTTTGTTATGGCTGGTTCATTTAAAAATCCTGGAGTTATCGTAGCAGCTGTGGGCACCATCTTCACCGGAATTTTATTATGCCGCAGAGTGCCGGGGGCGTTGCTCTACGGTATTTTTGCTGCCACGGCTTTGGGTATTCCTCTAGGTGTAACGAATCTTGGAGCATTTGATGCTTCGGCTTTATTTTCTGTGCCAAGTCTTGAGCCTACTTTTTGGAAATTTGACTGGAGCCAAGTGATTTCTTTAGATATGCTACTCATTGTAATTGCAATTCTTTTTGCTAATATATTTGATACTATGGGTGGTTTGATAGGTCTTGTTACTCAGGCTGGCTTGCTGACGGATAAAGGCGAAGTGCCCAATGTGAAAAGTGCTTTCATGGCCGATGCCTTGGGAACCACTGTGGGCTCCATCATGGGTACTGCCACCGTGGCTGTATATGTAGAAAGTGCCAGTGGCATTGCGGAAGGGGGCAAAACAGGATTGACCGCCATGACTGTGGCAGGTTTGTTTTTTGTTGCCATATTTTTATCCCCATTATTTTTGCTTATTCCCGCGCAGGCTACGGCGGCGGCATTGATTCTTGTGGGGCTGTTTATGCTTGTACCCATCACTAAAATTGATTTTGATGATTTTACCGTATCTATTCCGGCCTTTTTTACTTTGATTATGATGCCCCTGACTTACAGTATCGTAAATGGTATTATGTGGGGTCTTTTGGCGCATGTGATTTTACAAATTGGTGTGGGTAGGGCGAAAGAATTGAATGTAATTTCCTATGTATTGGCTGCTATTTTTATAATAAAGCTTATATTTGAATAGGCCCGTTAAAGGCATCACATGATTCAGCTTATATCCTAAATTGTATAATAAAGCTGTTTTTAACAAAGAACTCATAAAAATTAAAAGGCTCTCTGGGGAAAGTATGTATTTACTTTTTTTAGAGAGCCTTGTCTGGCCTAAATATTTTTCCATTTATGCCGATAGAGTTCATAATGTGTATGAGGGATAGCTGGTATTTTTTAGGACTGTTTTTTGCATGTCATAACATTGCTGGGTATTTTTTTCCCTCTGTTGCCTTATGAAGATGTTGTAGAAGCTTCTTTGGAGTAAAATATGAGTAATATATCTTTTTTAAATCCTTATTCTAGTGCAGCTAGTACCAGTGTGGAATCATTGCTTTCTAGCTCTTCTGCCAGTGCCGAAGATAGCCCCACTGCAGATGCCGTGACCTTATCTGATGAAGCCATAGAGCTTTTAGAAGAATTGCGCTATAAGGAAAATTTGTCCCACATTACCACAGATAGTGAATATCTTTTTGATAAAGCATCTAAAAGACTGCCTAGTACTGAAGAATTTACTGATATGCTCAATTGGTTAAGCAGTCAGCAAGCAGAACAAGTATTTACTATTGGTGGCGATGACGGCATCGTTAATCGCAATGCTTATGAAAAAGATCCAACTAAATATGCAGAACTTTGGACTAATCTGTATAACCACTTCAATGGACTTATGGAAAGCCTTGGCCTTGATGGGGAAGATAGTATGATGCGTGAAGTGCTTGCCAACGACGATGTGCAGTTAGAGCTGATGACTCGCTACAAAAATTCTTTTGATGACAGGACAAATTCTCTTTTGAGCTTTTTTAATATTACAGTATAAGATAATGATTATACTAAACTTATAGATTTAAAAAAATGGTATGTGAAAAACATACCATTTTTTTTGTTGACAAAGGGAGCTTTTCTTATTAGTAATAGTTCTCGATAACAATTTAAGGAGAATACAATGTCTAAAACT
>CAZBDD010000121.1:0-5448 GCA_964490475.1 uncultured Desulfovibrionaceae bacterium | reverse complement strand
GTAAAGAAGAGTATTTAGAAAAATATGAAGAAGTTTCTCCACCTTTTCAACCCGATGGCAATCCCAGCCTGAAGGCTTTGCACGCTAAATTTGATGAAGCTTTACGTGACGGCATAAGCCATGTGGAGTGGATGCATCAGCAACCAGACGGTTCTCTTGTTCCTGTGGATAAAACCTGTGTGCATGCAACGTATCGCGGGGAAGACGTGGTGGTTACATTTTCTCGGGATTTACGTGAAATTCATGCTTCCAGAAAAGCCACCGAGGCTGAAGAACAACGTAATCAGCTGATGCTGGACTCTATGCCCTTAGGAGTTTTGTTTTGGGATGAGAATTATAATCTTATAGATTGTAATTTAGAAAGTTTACGCCTATTTAACTATGCAACCAAAGAAGAATTTTTAACAAATTTCTATTCAGGTTTTCCAGAAAAACAGCCTTCCGGAGAAAGTTCTTTAGAAGTTATCAGTAGCTATATTCAGCAAACTTTAACTGATGGATACTCATATTGCCCTGAATTTACATGTCTTATTAATAAAGGTGCCGAAGAGCTTCCTATAGAAGCCACATTAACACGCATATCTTATCAAAATAGTTATGGTGTGCTGTGCTATATTCGTGATTTACGCGCTTTTAAAGCTATGCTGGCTGAAATTCAAGTGGTGGAAGATGATTTACGTAAAGCAAAAGACCTTGCAGAAAAGCATGCGCAAGTAAAAAGTGAATTTTTGGCCAATATGAGCCATGAAATACGTACCCCCATGAATGGTATTTTAGGGCTTTTACATTTGCTTAGCATGACGCCTTTGCAAGCGGAACAAAGCGTATATGTGGGAAAAACTTTAGTTTCTGCGAAAAATCTACTACGTATTATTGATGATGTTTTAGATTTTTCCAAAATTGAAAATGGTGAGTTTACTATTGTTCCTGCTCCTTTTCATCTAAAAAATATTTTTACGGAGTTAAACGAAATTTTTCAAAAGCAATGCACTGTAAAGGGCTTGGATTTTCATTTTGAGTCGAAAATTCAAGACGTGGCTTTACAGGGAGATATGCTACGCGTAAAGCAAGTGCTCTTTAATTTACTTGATAATGCCGTTAAATTTACAAAAAAAGGCAGCGTAACTCTGGCTGTAGAAGAAAAAGTATTGTCTGCCACGGAATTATTGTACTTTTTTACCGTTAAAGATACGGGTGTAGGGATTCGTGAAGAAAATATAGAGCAAATATTCTCAGCTTTTACGCAAGTTGATACTTCGTTTACGCGTCAATTTGGCGGTGCAGGTTTAGGGCTTGTTATATCGCAACATATTGTTAATCTCATGCAGGGCAAGATTGAAGTGGAAAGTGCTCTTGGTGAAGGGACAACCTTCACCTTTACGCTTATTTTTTCTCTTGTAGATACCGAAGTTTGTTCTCAAGAGCAAATAACAGCGCACAAGAATGCTACTTTATCTGAAGTAAATTCAAAGCACCTACTCTTGGTAGAGGACAATGAAGTTAATCAGCTTGTGGCTGAAGAAATTCTCATCCAAGGTGGTTATAGCATTGATATTGCCAATAATGGAGAAGAAGCGCTAGAAATGCTAAAGAAGAATACCTATGCCCTTGTACTTATGGATATACAAATGCCTGTGATGGATGGGCTTACAGCTACCATGAGAATTCGTGAGCAAGAAAAATTTTCGGAGCTTCCCATTGTAGCTTTATCAGCTCATGCTTTAGAGGAAGATAAACAAAAAAGCCTTGCTTACGGTATGAATGCGCATATTACCAAACCCATAGACCCAGCTTTGTTGTATAGCGTTATAAAACAATGGACGGCTAGTACCTAGGTATTCTATTAGTCCTTTAAAAATGTCATCTGTTTTATAGCATAAAAGGGCCAAATTGCTTATGTATAGAGATATATAAGCAATTTGGTTTTTTGTTAACAAGCGAAAATGCTCAGTGAGGCTTACATGAGACCTCTGCGCAATTCATTGCGTAGGGTCTCATGGAGCGTTGACAACAGTCAATGCGACCAAAAATCAAGAATAGGCGTAGCTTTGCTTCGCCGTTAAGTGATTGATTTTTGTGCCTTTACCTCTGCACACGTTATTATACATTTCGAACAAACTTTCAATTTTTAGACACAAAACTATATCTGAAAATAATTGTGCAGAGGTCTCTACATAATTGAAAAATAATTGTGCAGAACCCTTTATGCAGAAGTCGCAAAGCTAGATACAATGGAGGGAAACATGGATTTATCGCTATTGTTAACATATATACTTTCAGTGTTGCAGATCTCGCCCACGGAACTAGGCTTGGTAACTGTGACGGTATTTTTAGCAGCTATTTTGCGTGGTATTACCGGTTTTGGTTTTTCTTTAGCTTTGGTGGTGGTTATGACCTTATTTATGCCACCGGCTCAGGCAGCTTCCTATATTTTATTGTGGGAAATCCTCGCTAGTGTAGTGCATTTACCAGTATTATGGCGGCATGTGCATTGGAAGATGTTACGTTGGCTTACGGTGGGTGTCATTGTTGGTACGCCGTTGGGTGTTGCATCGCTGATTGTCATTTCCCCTGTACCCATGACTGTGGCCATTAATGTTACGGTTCTGGCTTTAAGTCTTTTATTGTTATGCGGTTTTAGTATGACAAGACATTTAACTACGCCAGAAATTGTGGGTACGGGCATTGTTTCTGGCATCATTAATGGTGCATCTGCCAATGGTGGGCCGCCGGTTATTTTGCTCTTTTTTTCTAGCCCCAGTGGGGCAGCTGTGGGACGTGCCACTATTATAGCGTATTTTTTTATTACAGATGTGTGGGCTTCTGCTATTTTTGTACACCAAGGCCTTACCACGTGGGATACCTTATGGATATCCTTAGTTTTTCTTCCTATTATGGTGGCGGGTTTGTATGTTGGGCATAGATTGTACGGTAAGTTAGATGAACAGAAGTTTAAAAAGGGTGCTATTGTCTTTTTAATGCTAGTTTCTGCCATAAGTTGTGTGCGTATTCTCTTTTTTGCATAATGAGACGTCCGTATAATGAATTATGCAATGGTCTCATATGTGAGAAAATATTCCTAAAGCAAAGCTCTAGTGTCTTTCGTGGGGAAAATATTTTAGTAAGGAGGGTAAGTGTTATATTTTACACTGTTTTTCACTAGAGTGGTTTTCATGGGTCGCTAAGGTTGTTTTTCTTGTAAAAGAAAGAAAAATTTATTAAATACTTCTTATTATTGCATTGCAATACTTTCATGATAGGCATGTGCAACATGTAGCGTAGAATTTTCATATAATTTTTTAGAAAGGATATTACATGTATTTTCAGGATATCATCCTCTCTTTGCAGGAATTTTGGGCAAAGCATGGTTGTGTTATCGAGCAACCTATGGATATAGAGTGCGGCGCCGGTACTTTTAATCCGCACACATTTTTGAGGGTTATTGGGCCGGAACCATGGTCTGTGGCCTATGTAGAACCTTCACGCCGCCCCACCGATGGGCGCTATGGCGAAAATCCCAATCGCTTGCAACGGTATTTTCAGTTTCAAGTTATTTTAAAACCTTCACCAGAAAACGTGCAAGAGCTGTATCTTGAGAGTTTGAGTGCGCTAGGCCTTGATGCTGCAAAAAATGATATTCGCTTTGTGGAAGATGATTGGGAATCCCCAACTCTTGGCGCATGGGGCCTTGGATGGGAAGTGTGGCTTAATGGTATGGAAGTGACCCAATTTACCTATTTCCAACAAGTGGGTGGTATAGACCTACAACCCATTAGTGTAGAGTTGACCTATGGCCTTGAGCGTCTCGCAATGTATTTGCAAGGGGTGGAATCTGTTTATGATTTGCAGTGGAATGAGCATGTAACTTATGGCGATTTATACCACCAAAATGAAGTAGAGCAATCTCGCTATAACTTTGAAGAAAGTAATGCAAGTATGCTACTACAATTCTTTAATGAATGCGAAGCAGAATGCAAAAAGTTGCTTGAGCTCAAATTACCATGGCCGGCCTATGACTATTGTTTGAAATGCTCACATACATTTAATCTGTTGGACGCTCGCGGAGCCATCTCCATTACAGAACGCACTGGTTATATAGGCAGGGTGCGCACATTGGCTTCTGGTGTGGCGCAGCTTTACGCGGCACAACGCGAAGAACTTGGCTATCCCATGTTAAAAAAATAGGGGAAGATATGTCTTTATTTGTATTAGAAATTGGTAGTGAAGAATTACCTGCACGTTTTTTGCCCGTACAAGAAGCCGAATTACAAAAACGCTTTGCAACTGCTCTTGAGGAAAATAGCATAACCTGCGGTGCAGTACGTGTGTTTTCAAGCCCGCGCCGTGCAGTAGTTTTTCTTGAAGATATTCAGCCCATACAATCGGAAAGAGAAGAAGTTATTTCAGGTCCGCCGCAAAAGGTGGCTTATGATAGTGAAGGTAAGCCTACCAAAGCTTTGGAAGGATTTTTGCGCACCAATGGTGTGAATGAAAAAGATATTTTTTTCGAAGAAACCCCCAAAGGGGCTTATGTGGCTGTGCGCAAGCGTGTGGGCGGTGCACAAACGGCTACTTTACTTCAAGAGATATGTCCGGCCATCATTGCAGCGCAGCCTTTTGCTAAGAAAATGCGTTGGGGGGCACAGCCTTTTGCTTATGCTCGTCCTTTGCGCTGGATTGTAGCGCTTTTTGATAAAGATATTGTACCTTTTAGTGTAGGTCCTGTTTCATCAGGTCGTACCACTTGGGGACATCGCATTCACGGTAAGCAAGAACAAGGTGGCATAGGCATAGAAATTACTTCTGCTGCGGCATATTTAGACACGGTGCGTACTAAAGCCTGTGTGGAACCCGATGCGCAGAAACGCCGTGAAGCTATTATTCAAGGTGGCAATGAGGCCGTGGCTGCATTGCAAATAGCAGGGGGAGCACGAATCTTATGGAAGGATTCTTTATTAGATGAAGTACAGGGCTTATGTGAGCATCCTGTACCCATCATTGGTACCATTGATCCTTCTTTCCTTGAAGTGCCAAGAGAAGCCTTGCTCACTAGTATGGAAAGTCACCAAAAGAGTTTTGGTGTAGAAAACAGTGAAGGGAATTTGCTACCTTATTTTCTTACAGTGCTCAACCTAACGCCTCCAGATATTTCTGTAGTACAAAAAGGTTGGGAAAAGGTGCTGCGGGCACGTCTTGAAGATGCTCGCTTTTTTTGGCACAGCGATTCAGAAACGCCCTTTAGCACTTGGCTTAGCAAATTAGATAGTGTTATCTTTCTTGGCCCGCTAGGTTCTATGGGAGAAAAAACACGACGCTTAGAACAGCTTTGTGTGTGGCTGGTAGAACATTGTCAATTGCAGGTAAACAGTACTGAGGCTGCTCGTGCCGGACGCTTGTCTAAAGCTGATCTTGTTTCTGGCATGGTGGGCGAATTTGATACCTTGCAAG
>CAZBDD010000120.1:0-5488 GCA_964490475.1 uncultured Desulfovibrionaceae bacterium | reverse complement strand
ACTGGTTCTTTAAAGGTTCACTTTGGTACCGGTAACGATAGTGCAGAAGACTATTACTACATTAAGATTGGTGACTCCACAGCTTCAGCTCTTGGTGTAGGTATGCAAAGTACTCAAGATGCTGGGCACACCGTTTCTACCCAATCTCAAGCTCAGGCTTCCTTGGTCGCCCTAACCGACGCCATTGTATCTAAAGACAAAATCCGTGCACACTTAGGTGCCCTTCAAAATCGTCTCGAAGCAACCATTAGTAACTTAAATATTCAGGCGGAAAACCTGCAAGCCGCCGAATCACGAATTTCTGATGTGGACGTTGCCACAGAAATGACAGAGTTTGTGCGCAACCAAATCCTCACTCAGAGTGCGGTGGCCATGTTATCGCAAGCTAACTCACTGCCAAAGATGGCACAGCAGCTCATAGGCGGCTAATAGACCATCTTAAAGAATAGGCTGTGGCGGACCAAAGACGGGAGGCCTGGAGTATGACGGACTCCAGGCCGGTCTGAAAAAAGGTCTTGGTCACAAGGTTCACAGCCACCGGCAGTAGAGAGTGCATAAAAACAGGATGAATTGACAGAAATTATACCCTCGTCAAGGTAATGCGTTCCCTGTTTTTGCATAAGAATTGTAAAAATGGTTTGATGGTTTGTTGAAAAAAGCTCTCTGTTTTATCAGCGGCGACAGTCAATATACTGAAGAAAAGAAAGCTTTTCAACAATGGACTGTTATTAGGTGTGTACTCCCCCAATCTGGTTTATCATTATTGATTGGGCGAGGGAAATCCTAAACCTTGTTTTAATCTTTATTTGCTATCATGAAGAGCTAAACGCGCAGCTTCTTGCTCTGCCCGTTTCAAACTTTGCCCTGTAGCAAAAAAGATACGCCCATCGGGCAAGGTAAGACGTACGTCATATTGCTTAGCATGCTCTGGGCCACTGCTACCTTGCAGCACATAAACCGGGCGATTTTTATATAAGCGTTGCATTGCTTCTTGTAATTGAGTTTTATAGTCTTTTTGAAGACTTTGGTCCACCTGCAAGGGCCAATGTGCAGAAAATATATGCGTCACAACTGCATAGGCGGCTTCGTAGCCCCCGTCTTCAAATACGGCGCCAAGCACAGCTTCAAGAGCATCACTCAAAACGGTGTCTCTTTGACGTCCACCTTGGTTTTCTTCCCCTTTTCCAAGGCGAAGATATTGGTCAATCTTTAGCTCTCGTGCTAGTTGCGCAAGACTTTTTGCAGACACCAGTGCAGAACGAGTGCGTGTTAAATCGCCTTCACGCACTCCGGGAAAACGTGTAAAGAGAGCCCAAGATACGCAAAGTTCTAGTACGGCATCTCCTAAGAACTCTTGTCGCTCATTATGGTTATCGGCTTGCTTACTTTCATTGGCCCAAGAGCTGTGTGTAAGTGCAATTACTAAATAATCTATATTTTTAAAAGTGTAATTAAGTTTTTTTTGTAACTCGAAACATCCTTCCATAGTACCCCTCTGTAAACAACACACAAAGTAAAAATTTATTATTTTTTGTGGTTTAGTCATTTTAATGTTTTTTGTCAAAACATAAAAACACACTTCACATGATAAATTCGTTAGAAGCATTAAAACATTAAATAAATACTGTGTATAACAGAATTTCATCCTGTTCTTTACAAAGGTAAAGATTCATTTTTTTACATTTTTACCTTGACAGCAAGGCTTGCTATGTCTACCTACAAGAACACTATTTGCAAGGAGATAAAGCATGGCTGAAGATATTCGTTTATTCAAATTAGTCACGGGAGAAGTGGTCATAGGCAATTATGACGCAGATACAGACTCTGTGAATGAAGTAGCTCAATTACAAAGCGTCCCTCTTAAACAAGGTGGCGTCCAACTGATGATCATTCCCTACGGCGTTCCCTTTGAAAATGTTTTATGCGGTTCTATAGAAGGTCGTAATATACTCTATCGTTACCAAGAAACACCCCAAGAAATTAAAGAAAAATATTTTGAAGTGCGCAGCAACATTGCTTCTCATGGCGGCATGGGTAAATTGCAATTTGGGGCTAATCCCACTGCAGACGCCAAAACGAAAGTTGTAAAAAATTAATTTCTTTTATTCTGTAAGGAAAGTGTTTTTTGCACTTTCCTTTATAAAAATTTCAAAACATAAAAAACCCCTGCACTATAACTTGTGTAGAGGTCTTTTTATTTAACAGCCTGTTGAAAAAATTTCACTTCTTTATTTAAAATTTGTTTTGATAGTACAAACGGTATTTTTTCAACAAACTGCTAAAGGATTTCTTAATTATGCGTGAATTTTTGCCCATACTCCCAAGACCGAGCCGATATTTAGGCATTGAAGAAGGCGCTGTGCACAAAAACCCTGCACATTGTCAATTACACATGGCTTTGGCCTTTCCTGACACCTATGAAGTAGGTATGTCCTACCTTGGGCAAAAAATTCTTTATGGCATTATTAATAATGAAGAAACATGGTGGGCAGAACGCGTCATGGCCCCCTGTAGAGAAACAGCTGAGATATTACGCAAAAATAATACACCTCTGTGCACGCTAGAATCTGACACTCCACTGAACAAAATGCACCTTATAGGTTTTTCTCTCACGCATGAACTAGCCTATACTAATATTTTATATATGCTAGATTTAGGGCATATTCCTTTACGCACACAAGAACGTATAGGACAAGAAGATGACCTTTTTGCCTACCCCATTATTATAGCAGGCGGCGGTGCCACATTAAGTGCAGAACCCCTCGCACCCTTTATGGATCTTATGGTATTGGGTGAAGGAGAAGAAGTTCTCATCGACATAGGCAATCTATTACTAAAAGCACGTAAAGAGCACTGGCGCCGCACGCAATTTCTAGAAGAGGCACGACATATTCACGGTGTATATGTACCCAATCTTTTTACAGAAAACGCCGATGGCTCTTTAACACCACGTTTTACAGACTATACCAAAGTATATCGTCGAATAGTTGCCGACATTCAAAAAGCCCCTTATCCTATAAAACAAGTTGTCCCCATTGGCGCTGTGCATAATCGTCTTTCTTTAGAAATTGCCAGAGGTTGCACCCGAGGCTGTCGCTTTTGTCATGCAGGTATGGTATATAGGCCCGTGCGTGAACGCTCCTTACCTGATATAAAAGATATTTTACACCACTGTCTTACCGAAACTGGATTTGATGAAATTTCCTATCTATCGCTAAGCACAGGTGATTTTTCAGCTTTAAAAACCCTGTTTATGAGCACCATTGATCGCTGTGCGGAAGAGCAAATTTCCGTGTCTTTACCTTCCTTACGTGTGGGTTCCATCGATGATAGTATCATGCAACGCATGGCAGGTATTCGCCGCACTGGCGCCACCTTAGCACCGGAAGCAGGTAGCCAAAGATTGCGCGATGTTATTAATAAAGGTATTACAGAAGAAGAACTTCTGTTACATATTCAAAAGCTGATGGAACACGGCTGGCAACAAGTTAAATTATATTTCATGATTGGCCTTCCCACAGAAAGCTACGATGACCTTGACGCCATAGTAGAACTGTGTCGCAAGGTGCGTGATGCAGGGGGCCCTGGTACTCCTCGTCTACAGGTCACCGCCGCCATATCTCCCTTTGTGCCCAAGCCCTTTACCCCCTTCCAATGGGAAGCACAGCTTTCCTTAGAAGAAATACATGATAGAATTCAGTATCTACGCGATGCCTTTAAAGCTCAAAAGTGTTTAAAAATGCGCTGGCATGAGCCAAGCATGAGTCATTTAGAAGGAATTTTATCTCGTGGTGATAGAAAATTGGCTAATATAGTAGAAAAAGTATATCATGCCGGCGGTATTTTCTCTTCTTGGGTAGAAGGGTTCAGCTTAACCCCATGGTTAGAAGCTTTAGAAGAATACGGGCTTGATGCAGAACACTACACCAACGCTCGCTCATTAGATACTGCACTCATTTGGGATCATCTTGACTGCGGTGTAAGCAAAGAATACCTCCTCAAAGAACGTCAACGTGCTTTAGAGGAAAAGGTTACCGATGACTGTCGCTATGCTACATGCAGGCAATGTGGCGTATGTGATACCAAGGCTGGTCCCTCCCGCTTGCCCAAGAAAGAGGACACACAAATAAATAATGTGTTAAACTTAAAGGTACGCGACCAAGAGGCTCATACACCACGTCTTGATGCTTACGGAAAGCTTATTCTTCCTCCACGAGTTAAGGCCACACCACCGGCCATTGCTCCTGAATTAAAAATAAAAGCCGTGGAATATCGTATATGGCATAGCCGCAATGAACTTTCTGCTTTTTTAAGCCAGCTAGAATTACAAGCTATTTTAGAGCGTTCATTGCGTCGCGCGCAACTTCCCATGACTTTTTCACAAGGTTTTCACCCATTACCCCTGCTCTCTTTTGGACGAGCACTACCCGTAGGCGTGGGAAGTCAGGCAGAATGGTTTGCCATAACTTTACGTCAAAACATTCCTGCTAAAGAGGTAGCTCAACGCCTTGAAAACCATTTGCCCCAAGGCATGCACGTTTTAAATGTAGTCCCCACAACCAAGGCACTACGCACCGAGCAGGCCATGCAAGAAAAATTTTGCCTAACTTATAAAGGTCCACAAAAAAACATGGACATCTTTTTACAAACGTGGCATTCTTTTCTTGAAAAGGTAACAGTACCTTGGATTAAAGAAAGCAAAAAAGGCTCGCGCACCATAGATATTAGAGCCCTTATAACTGAGGCAAATGTGAAATCGCAAGAAGGAAAGGTTGCATTTACAACTAATTGGCAGCAAGGGTATCTCTCACCTCTCTCCCTTGTGTTAGCAATATTAGGGCAAGATTTCTTAATGCATGTGTATTTAGAAAAAACGGAACAGGTATTTGCTGATGGAAGCATATATCCACAGAAGCCTTGAGGTTTATTATGGCGACAAGAACAGTTTTTACAGAAGACATTCCTTTTTCATTAAGGTTAAAATCACTTACAAACGATGAATTATTAGATATTTGGGCTGAAACCCAAGAACTTGAGCGTGTATTGCGCGAAGAATGGGGAGCAGACGTAGAGTTAGCTTTTGAGTATGAAAAATATATCATACTTGAATTGCGCACGCGGTGTTGCCACAAACGCTTTTCCGCCCAAGCAAGATAACATGAAAAAAGCCCTTTACCTTAAGGGCTTTTCTTATCTATTTTAGGACTCTTCCTATATCTTTCCATATTCCTACAATATTTCTCTTGCCTTTTATTATAAAGTAGTTAATTATTTCTGACCCATGATTCATTGGGGGTGCATTGGTTTCGACGGGGATGTGGAAGCCAAAGTGGCAGGTCGAGGCGCCGCTGGCCTCGTAAAAAGCGGCATCAAAGTAATTGCCAAGAACGATTACGACTACGCCTACGCTGCTTAATCCCAGCGCGGCAACGGTCACTCGATGACCTCGTCAATCCGGATGACGCCTAATAATCCGGTGCGGCGACAC
>CAZBDD010000119.1:0-5501 GCA_964490475.1 uncultured Desulfovibrionaceae bacterium | reverse complement strand
ATAACTTTCTTACCTAGAAAAAATGTTGACAATTTATAATTAACACCCTATTTTTCTCTTTTTTGTGAGATATTGTGCATGGTGAAATATTGTATGTAAATAAAGAGAAAATTTCATTTTGTACAGAGTATTTTGTAAAAACAGCGAAAGAGACAAGCATGCAAACATCGAAAAAAGATGCCCTACTAACGGCTGCCAAAGAACTCTTTGGTGAATATGGTTACGTAGAAACCACTTTTAAAAAGATATCTGAAAAAGCTGGCGTGGCTTTAGGACTTTTAACACATCATTATGGTAATAAAGAAAAACTCTTTCTTGCTGCTGGCTTAGATGTTTTAGAGCATTTCCTTATAGTATTACGCGAAGCGACTTCTAAAGGAGATACTGGGTATGCCTCTGTACTTAATTTTTGTCAGGCATATCTTGATTTTTCCATAGATAAAAATTCTAATTGGTTAGTTTTGGTACGATGTTCGCCCTATAGTGACATGAAAACCAGTGCTGACCGAGATATTATGAATAGTAGTTTTCAGCAGGTATATCAAGAGCTTGAAGCTTGTTTGTATCGCGGTATAGAAGATGGAAGCATACGTCAAGTTCATGTTCCAGACACAGCACAAGTTATTCTTTCATTGATGGTAGGCGTGAATAGAACACGGGTTCTTACTCCTTACGCTGGAGACAGTTTTTATAGTGAAGCTATACATTTTGTTTCGCGAGCTTTGCAACCTTGCCCATAGTTCATGTGTTGCTAAATGTAAGGTGAAAGAATTTTAGGTACCTTAAAGTACAAAGGTCTTTTGGTGGAAAAAGGCAGAATTTATTTACACCCTCTTGAAAATTTGGATAGTTTATGATCTCTTGGAAAAAAATTTTCATTAAGAATGGTTTGCCTTGGAAAAATCATTCCTCTTTCAGAGATTACATTGAAATTACTAACCTTGAAGAGTTATACCATTTTCTCAATGCCGTCCACATACGCCATTGTCTTGTAAAACCATATCAAAACACTAAAAATTATCCCTTGGTAGAAGCTAGGGAACTTTTGCCTTCTTTTGATAATGATATGTGGGAATATGGGCAATTACCGGGTTTTTCCTTGGTGGCTTTAGCTCGGCCGCTGAACTACCTTTCCGAAATTTTTCAATACGATATTATTCACCCTATTCTCAATGCCTTATATAATTCTGAAGGGGCGTCATGTCCTTTGGAAGAACCTGTTATAAAATATAATCAACAAACCATAGCTTCGCGCTTACCTAGAGCCATTCATGATGCTTTTCGTCAAGATATAGGACGATTAGATGTGTCGCTTTTAGATTACTACCCTACGCTTTTACCCTATTTATTGCGTCTTGATCGAGCTCATGTTTTGAGCGTGGACGGTGGTAATCAATTTTATCTTGGTGGAGTCTTTGCTTCTTTTCCATCTGATATTGATAGTGAGCTAAAGCGTTTTGGCATGCGTATGGGGAAATTTCGTTATGGCGATAATGATTTGTACGAACGCAACAGAATGTTTGTATATCAATATCTTATGGAATTATATGGTTTTCCCGTAGTTTCAGAGCGCAGAACATCCAGTGCTCTTTTTGCCAGAAAGTTGCATAAAATGGGGGAAAAGTTTCTTTTACGTGTACTTGGGCAAACAGATAGAACCATTACCACATATATTGGTGAAGGCGACCATAGCCGTTATCCCAAGGTAGAAAAAATTGCGCTTATTGGCTTAGATAAAGATCAACAAGATGCCATTGATCTTATTTCTCAAGGCGGTTTTTTTGTAGACGAAGAAAATCGTGTGGTTATAATTCGCGTAACATACAGACAGCATGCTTACAATGAGCGTAATATTCGCCAAGATCGTGCGCTTTCTGTTATTTCGCAAGAAGTCTTACACCCTCTTACAGGGGAACCCTTACAAGGGTTGAATATTATTAGAGATAGTTCTAATATGTTTCTTCGCCTCAATGATATTGTGCGCGGTGAATATACAGGGCGTATTATTTATAAGAAAACAGAAGTTATAGAAAATACAGATACGGAAGAAAAAAGGCTTAAATTTCTTTATACATGGCTTAGCAAGCATCAACGGCGTATTATTTTTTACAGTGATGATTTCTTTTCTAAGGTAAGTTTGGTGGTGGAAAACTATTTGCATTCGCCCACAAAGGAGCATGCCTTTGGTGAATTGCGCGAACTGTATAGAGAGGTGCAAGAACGTTACGGCTATATTTTGCAGGCCAGAAAAGTACGTGTTTTGGAAGAATTGCGTGAAAGAAATGTGAAAGGTGTTTCCATTGGCTATAGACAAATGATGCAATGCGCTATAGCTGTGCTTACCGATCTTTCTCATGAAATTGTGAATTTTTTTCCTTCATTGGTAGACACTATCATAAGTCTTATTGATGCAATACTTGAAAATCGCTATTTAGTGCGTAATTATATTGAATGCTCTGAAAGTAATTTAACGGAAGCTGGCATTGAAATACGTAAGAATTATAGGCGCATGATTGCCTTGCGCGATACATTTGTTGCGGTGCGTAAAGCACGTGTGGGCAATATTTCTTAAGCAAAAAGGATATTTTATGTCACATGCTTTTTATTTACCTTTTGCGCAATGGCCCACAAAGGAAAGTGTGGATAATTCTTGTGTTTTAGAAGATGCAGAGGCGCGGCATATTATACAGGCATTGCGCATGAAAGTGGGAGAAGAGGTCTATATTTTGGATGGACAAGGCAGACAAGGTCTTTGTCGCATTACACATATGAGTAAAAAAGATGTAACTTTGCAGCTTATTGAAGAAGAATTTTTTGCTCGCCCTCTCTCTTTGCCTATTATGGCGCTGGCTTGGAGCAAGGCCACACGACGTGGCTTTTTTATGGAAAAAGCTGTGGAATTAGGCGTGCATGAAGTTTGGTTATGGCAAGGACATCATAGTCAAGGTAAAGTGCCTGCACAAGTAAAAGAGCATTGGCAAGGGCAATGCATTGCCGCCATGAAGCAATGTCGTAACCCTTGGTTGCCCACTGTGCGCATTCTTCAAGGGGGCGTAAAAGAGCTTGTACAAGCAAGCATGGATTTTCCACATAAATTTTTGCCATGGGAAGTCCAAGAGCACATTCCCATGTTTACCCCTACCATGGCCGGCCAAGAAGGGGTAAGCATTTACGCCATAGGCCCAGAGGGGGGCTTTTCTTCGGAAGAAGTACAACATTTTACGCAAAATGGTTTTCAAACTGTTAGTCTTGGTAATAGAATTTTGCGCTGTGAAACGGCTTCTTTGCTATGTCTTGGCATACATTGGTGGGCTTCGCAACAATCTTAGTGCCTTGTGAGCTGGTTTTTTTTGATGATGATACAGAATAAAAATACATTTGCACATCAGCCTCTTCCTGAGCGTATGCGACCGCAAGAGCTTGACTTTTTTGTAGGGCAAAGCCATTTAACAGATCGTATTCATGCTCTTATGCAGTCTAAGCGCTTGCCTTCTTTGCTTTTTTTTGGCCCTCCCGGTTGTGGTAAATCCACTTTGGCCCTCTTGCTGGCTAAAGCCAAAAGTACAAATTATATTCGCATTAGCGCTCCTGAAGCAGGTTTACAGCAATTACGACGTGATTTAAGCGGAAAAGATCTTTTAGTGCTGGATGAACTGCATCGCTTTTCTAAAGCACAACAAGATTTTTTCTTACCCCTTATTGAATCAGGCGAACTGACCCTCATTGCTACCACAACGGAAAATCCTTCCTTTAGCGTAACTCGACAATTACTTTCCCGTTTGCACGTATTACGCTTGCGACCTTTAAGCGCCACGGAGCTGTTTTCCTTGGCTCAGCGCGGTATAGAAGCTCAAGATATCTCTCTTTCCGATAATATTCTAGAGGCTCTTGTGGCTGTATCTCGCGGTGATGCCAGAGTCCTACTCAACCTTATCGAATATGTTTCTGCTCTACCCGAAGAAGAGCGAAGCCTAGAAAAAATCAAAGTGGGTTTACCGGAAATTTTAAGCCGCCACGATAAAGACGGCGATAGCCATTATGAGCTTGCCTCTGCGCTTATCAAATCCATTAGAGGTAGTGACCCTGATGCGGCCTTGTATTATTTGGCTTGTCTATTGGAGGGTGGTGAAGACCCGCGCTTTATCTGTCGTCGTCTTATTTTATCGGCCTCAGAAGATGTGGGCCTTGCTGACCCTCAAGCCTTGCCCTTGGCTGTGGCTTGCCAACAGGCCATAGAATTTGTGGGCATGCCGGAAGGCTTTATTCCTTTGGCAGAAACTGTCGTTTATTTAGCTTTGGCGCGAAAAAGCAATAGTTCTTATGCAGCATATATTCTTGCGCAACGCGAAATCAAAGCCAATGGCCCGCAACCTGTACCCATTCATTTACGAAATGCTGTAACTAAATTGCATAAAGAATGGGGCTATGGAAAAGAGTATAAGTATCCGCACAACTACCCTCAAGGCTGGGTTGCCCAAAATTATTTGCCGCAAGAGTTGACTGGAAGGCGCTTTTATCAACCACGACCTCACGGTGATGAAGCACGTTTAAGTCAATGGTGGCGTAAATTATATTCTAATAAGAGTGATTAATATGCAAGATTTAACACAGAAGTTTGATTTACATTATGGCTTAAACAATGCCTATTGTACACCGCAGAAAAATTTAAGTTTTTTAGGAAAACATTTTCCCACTGCATACTTTTATGCGCGTGCTTTGTGTGGGCCTGTAGCAAAGCTGTGCATATCGCCAAAAATTGGCAAATGTCATAGTAAAATGTGGTCAGATTGTAGCATGGGCATTGGAAGGTTGATAGAAAAAGTAGGGGCAACCATTGATATTTCCGGTATGCAGCATGTGGATGCTGTGAAGGAACCTTGTATTTTTATTGCTAATCATATGAGTACACTGGAAACATTTATGTTGCCCGGTATCATTCGCCCACGAAAACCTGTGACCTTTGTGGTAAAAGATAGCCTTATTAAAACGCCTTTTTTTGGGGCTGTACTCAGTGCGCGGCATGTTATTGTAGTGGGCAGAGCAAATCCCAGAGAAGATTTAAAACGGGTATTGGAAGAAGGAAAGAAAAGACTTGATAGCGGTATGTCTTTAATAATTTTCCCGCAAAGTACGCGTTCCTTAGATTTTGATCTTAAAAAATTTAATAGTATAGGTGTTAAGCTTGCTAAGCATAGCGCAAAGCCCATTATCCCTTTGGCTCTCAAAACTGATGCTTGGGCTCAAGGGAAGCTTGTAAAGGATTTTGGCGCTATTTACCCTAATAAAACTATTCATTATGCTTTTGGAGCTCCTTTACATGTGCAAGGACAAGGTAAAGAAGAGCAGGCAACCATAGCTAATTTCATTATAGAGCATTTAGCTAAATGGGAAGCACAAGAAAAAACAAGTTCTATTTCTTACAGAAACACTGATTAAAAAAATATATATATTAATATATAATAATTAAAGTGTTTTGAAGGAGTGGGGAAAGTTTGAGGGGG
>CAZBDD010000118.1:0-5501 GCA_964490475.1 uncultured Desulfovibrionaceae bacterium | reverse complement strand
CGCACTAAAGAAGAAGCCGAAAGAGCCAATATGGCTAAATCGGATTTCCTTGCTAATATGAGCCATGAAATTCGCACACCTATGAATGCCATCATCGGTATGACTAGCATAGGTATTGATGCCACATCCCTAGAGCGAAAAAACTATTGCTTTGAACGTATCAGTGAAGCTTCTAAGCACTTGCTTGGCGTTATTAACGATATTTTAGATATGTCGAAAATTGAAGCCAATAAATTTGAATTGGCACTTACAGAGTTTGACCTTGAAAGCATGCTTATGCGTGTAGTCAATGTGGTTAACTTTACAGTAGAAAATAAACGCCAGAATTTTATTGTAAATATTGGCAATATTATTCCTTGGCATATTATTTCAGATGAGCAGCGCCTTGCTCAGGTTATTACAAATTTTCTTTCCAATGCGGTTAAATTCACCCCAGAAAATGGAAATATCACCTTATCTGCCACGTGTAACAATGTAACTGAGCGTCACTGCCGTATTGAAGTTTCTGTTACAGATACAGGAATTGGTATGAGTGATGATCAAAAAAATCGTATTTTCCAGCCCTTTATGCAGGCAGATAGTACCATTACCCGCAAATTTGGGGGAACGGGACTTGGGCTTGTAATCTCTAAGCGTATTATTAATTTATTGGGCGGTGATATTAGTGTACAGTCTAGGCTCAATGAAGGCACTACTTTTACTTTTAGCATTCAAGCGGAAAAAGGCAGTGCGGTACATAAAGAAATTGAACAGAAAAATGATCAGCAAATACGTGTTCTCGTCATTGACTCTGTGCCCAACGCGCGGGCTAATCTTGGACATATGGCTCAAAACCTAGGTATGCAATGCGATATGTGCGGCACTGGGGAAGAAGTGCTGCATATGGTGGCACGCAATATAGATACTCCATACCATATTATTTTTATTGACGATAACTTACCTGATACTACAGCAAGCCATCTTATGACTGAAATTGAAGCTCTTGTGGATTTACCGGCTGTGGTGGGCATTGTTCCCAATAAAGAACAAAATGGTGATTCCCAAAAACAAGATTCTTACATAACTAAAACCCTTACAAAACCCGTGTTTCCTTCTCGTCTTGTGGATTGTGTAAACACTTGTCTTGGGTCTTTAGTAAGTATTCAAGCTCAAGGCTTTCAGCCAAAGAAAGATTATAGCGATCGTTTTGTGGGGTATAGGATGTTGCTTGTGGAAGATGTTGAAATTAACAGAGAAATAGCCATAACTATTTTGCAGCATACCGGCATTGAAATTGATTGTGCCGAAGATGGCATTGTTGCCTTTGAAAAAATGCAAAATCATGCGGAAGATTATGATGTGGTGCTTATGGATATCCATATGCCACGTTGCGATGGCTATGAGGCCACACGCAATATTCGTGCTTTGAATACAACCTATACTAAAAATATACCTATTATTGCCTTAACCGCCAATGTTTTTAAAGAAGATGTGCAAAAATGCCTTGATGCGGGTCTTAACGACCACTTAGGGAAGCCGCTGGATGTGGATGATCTTTTGACGAAATTGGATAAATATTTGCTAGTTAAGAAGGGTAGTTTGCTTTAGAAGAATGGCACTTTAACTTATGTATTAATCTAATAAGCCCCCTGCGCAATTTGTTGTGCAGGGGGCTAAAAATATTAAAATTGTGGCATATACAATTCTTGCGCCAGTTCAAATAAGCCTTCTGCCATGGTGGGGTGTGCATGAATGGTGTTGGCTATATCTTGCACATTGCCGCCCATACGTAAGCATAAAGCTGCTTCTGCTACAATATCCGTGGTATGTTCTCCTGCTAGGTGAGCACCAAGCAGTTTACCTGTGTTTTTATCATAAACAAGCTTTATAATTCCTGCTAAGTGCCCAGAGGCTTGGGCTTTACCCAATTCGCGTATTTGGAAAGTGGCAGAAGCCACATCCCATCTTCTTTCAGCAGCTACTTCTTGCGCTTGTTCTTCGCTTAATCCTACACAACCTACTTCGGGAGAAGTGAAAATAGCCGATGGCACCACGCTGTAGTCCATGGCAGGTAAGTTTTCTATTTTATCAGCAAGAATATGTCGCAATACATGTAAGCCTTCGGCAACAGCCATATGGGCTAGCATGATATATTGTGGCCCTAGTACGTCGCCTATGGCGTATACGCCTTCAACATTGGTGCGTAAGTGTTCATCTACAATAATCCAGCCTTGAGCGTCAGTGGCAATGCCTGCTTCGTCAAGGTTTAAATCTGCTGTACAGGGGGTTCTTCCCACAGTAACAAGCACACAATCAGCTTCAACGGGCATAATTTTTGCTGTGGGTGAAGCCTCTTCTCCTGCCAAAACAAGGGGTTCTATATTTCCACATACTATATTACTTTCCACACGTACTTGTCCCAATGTGCTACCTAAGTGAACGCTTATGCGACGCTTCTTCATCTCTTTTTGTATGAGAGCGCTAATAGCTGTGTCTACACCGGGGATGGGGAGTAAGCGCTTTTGCCCTTCAACAAGGGTAACTTGAACCCCAAAAGCTTGATAAATAAAGGCCATTTCGCAACCAATAACACCACCGCCCACAATAATCATTTTTTGGGGAAGTTGCTCTCTTTCCAAAAGATGGTCACTATGAATGATATGATTTCCATCAAAAGGTAGGGAAGGGAGCTCGCGAATGCGTGAGCCTGTGGCAATGATAATAGCATCACCTTCTTCCATAAATTGTTCTGCGCCGGTATCTACTTGCACTTGCCCTTTGCCCACAATGCGCCCCGTACCCACATGATGCGTAATTTTTAAGCGTGCGCACGATTTGGCTAAACCGCCCACCAAAACATCACGTACTTTATTTTTACGAGCCAAGGTTGCGGCCATATCTACGCGAGCAGGTTCTTGTGTAGACAGGGTAATGCCATAACTGCTCAAATTTTGCGCAGTTTCCAAGGCATCGGCAGTGGCTTTTAATGTTTTTGTGGGAATGCACCCTGTATTTAAACATGTGCCACCAAGGTGCGCTTTTTCTATGAGTGTGACTTGGCATCCAGCACGTGCTGCGGCAAAAGCTGTAGTATATCCGCCGGGGCCAGCGCCGATAATTATTATTTTAGGCATGGTTTCTCCTGTATATGCTTCAATGTACTTTACAAAAAAAAGCTGTAATAATTCAATAAATAAGACCTCTGCATAATCTAAAAAAATGTTGAAATACATGGATTGCTTCGCTCGCAATGACTTTTGTTGTAATACCAAGTTATTGCGAGGAACTTAGCGACGAAGCAATCCATGCACTTGTAATTGTGCAGAGGGCTCTAAATAGAATTTTGCAGCAAATAGATGAGAAAAATTACGCATTCTCTAGGCTAAAGTAAAGTGCTTTTTTTAAAGGTTAATTTTAATAAAATCACAGAGTAAAACTGAGGGATGTGAATCAATGAGACGATGCATAGTCAAGAACAGCATTCAACGGAGCTGAACTTTTTATAATATTTGTGCCTTCTATGCGATAGCGTGTTAAAACCCACGCTTCCAAATCAATGTAGTCAACTTTTCCTTGACTTTGCGGCGTGAGATGTTGTTCTAAATGGGGTAATAGGCAGTCTATATCAAAATAAATGCCTTCATAGGCAAGACGTAGCATATCCTTTTCAAATTCCAGCATTTCTGCTTGTTCCATATGTTCTGAAGGGGGAAAACAAGGGCGCAGGTCTTCCGTGATGCTATGCTGCACAGGCCAGACATGGCCATACACTTTTATAAGAATTTCTTGTGTCATAGTACCGTGTTGTAGAGTTTAGGGAGTTTTGGGAAAACAATGACCTTGCTTTCGAGCCATTATTAAACCTTCGCATTGGCCAGTAGCACAAGCTTGAGTAAAATCATCACACATAAGAACAAAATCTTCTAGCATTAAATACGCTGCACCGCGCGCCATATGCCATGCGCTGATGTCTGGCTGTAAGGCTAATGCGGCATCAAAATCTACTTTAGCCGTTGATGGTTGATGTAAGCGTAAGTGCCCAAGGCCACGAATATATAAAGCTCTTGCTCTATTACTCTCTAGTTTTAAAGCATTATTAATGCTTTCTAAAGCTTGGCGCACCTTATCTTGTTGCAATTGTACTTCGCCAAGGCAAGCCCAAATAATGGCAAGCTTTGCATCTTTTTGTAAAGCATTTTGCAAAAGTTTTTCTGCCTCTTGTGGTTTCAACCATTGCTCTTGAAAAAGCTCAAGTGCAGAACCTAAAATCCAAAGAGCCTCAAGACGTTGTGCCATGGGGGGTATTTTTTTTTGTAAGTCTTTTATTTTGTTTTCAGGCAGCTGAGAGTTTTTAGAAGTGAGCTCTCGATATAACTTTCCGCTTTTTTGGGTGCTTTCTTGTAAAAGATTAAGCCATTCTAAACGCAAATGTAGCAAGCTCTCTTGCTTAAGATAGGTGGCAATTTCTTTTTCCACTACTGTTGCATTTTTAGGCTTTAGATGTACCTGCATGCTAGAGTTGTGGGGGCCTGATATCTTTTTTTCTGTAAAAATAGGTGTATATAGTATGGAGATGAGAGCTAATTGCATGGACTCATTTTTAATACCAAAGGCAAGGGCTTTATGACGAAGCAATTCTTTGTGCATACGTTGCAAAGCTAAAACATAAGCGCGGGACTGCATGATTGTACGTGTTGCTTCATTTTCTACACGATCTCCATAAGAAAAGAGCAAGGAAATATCTTGAGCTTGCGCCTTAGGCACCACAAGACATAGGCAAAGTATGCAGATATAAAAAAAAGCCCCGTAAAAAAACCGCGGTTCTCTACAAAGCTTTTTTTGTTTGGGCAAGGACGTACGATTATTAGTACGCCCCTCATATCCCAATAAAAAAGGTATAGTCATAATAACTTAACGTTTTAGACCCATGAACTGAGCAATTTTATCTGCGCCGGGTCTGATAAGTTGCTGCACAGTGCTTTGTAATAGGTGCGTGGCTGTGCCTGTGGAAATAATACCTGTTTCGCTTTGACTAGCGGAAAGAGTTTCATTAAGCAAGGTGCCCTGTGGCCCATGCAGAGTAACAGAAGCTGTTATGGTAGCTCTGAGTTCTGCCAAAGATGCTTCAGTCAAACTAGCTTCGCTTACAACACCAGTGACTATATATGTAATGCCAGCAGCGCGAGCTTGCTGTACCGAAGACGCTATGGAAGCTTGCGCGCCACGGCGGCTTAAGGCATCAGCAAAGGAGCGACTTATCCAATCTGGCACAGCTACAGTGCTTTCAAAGCTACCTTTGCTACGTGTGCCAAGGCTTTGCGTGCTACGCTTATCTGTAAACATAACGACAGCCACACGGGGTGCATTGGGTGCCGGCAAAAGAGCAGCATCTTTAGCTGGGTAGGTAAGTGGTACCAAGTTGTTGGGGCCACAAGCAGCGCAGAAAAAGGTAAGGAGCATAAGTCCTAACATTTTACTGATGGTGTGAAATTTCATAAAACCTCCGAATTATAAGCATGTTA
>CAZBDD010000117.1:0-5515 GCA_964490475.1 uncultured Desulfovibrionaceae bacterium | reverse complement strand
CCATGATGGCACCCCAAAAAGCAAATACAGCGTATACTACACGTTCGTTTTTCATAACATTCTCCTCAAAGTTTAATTATTACAGTTTCCTACAATGTAAAATGTAGTTTCCTCAGCCGCCATAAAAAACAGCCTAGCAAACTTTGAGAAATAAAGGCAAGAAAAAAATGAATTGTGAAAATAGTTTTTTGTGTTTTATTTAGTTTTTTATTTCAGTATGTTATGGAGTAAGTGGGTTTTTATTCACAACTTTGTAACAAAGAAGGATTTGTGGTGCATTTATGCGGCGCTATGATGCAAATTTTTTTACTCAAAAAAATGGACAAACTCTCTAACATAAGAAAAAGACAGCATTTTTATGAAATGCTGTCTTTTTAATTTTTTTTAACACTAGTGCTTTGCTAAGATATTTTATTCACAAAGCCATTGTTGCAAAGTCACCATAAGGTTTTTTGGGTCTATGGGTTTGGTTAGGTAATCGTTTAATCCCACTGCAATACCTTTTTCTCTGTCTTCCTTCATGGCATTGGCAGTAACGGCAATAATGGGTAGCTCTTCTGCATTATAAGACTGCCGAATAATTTTTGTAGCTTGAATACCGTCCATGATTGGCATTTGCATATCCATCAGTATAATGTCATAGCTTTCTTTACTTACCATATCCACAGCAATTTGTCCGTTATCGGCTATAGCTACGGTGGCTTTAGTTTTTTGTAGTAATTCTTCCATGATTAATTGATTAATCATATTATCTTCTACCACAAGAATACGTTTACTGCTTAGGTCTACTAGTAGCTCGCCTTCCTCTAATTCTTTACGCAACTTAAGGTCTTCACCTACCACAGGAGGAAAGAAAAAGACCATGGTGAATGTGGTGCCTTTTCCAAGCTCGCTTTCAACCTTAATATGTCCATCCATAAGCTCTACTAATTGCTTGCTGATGGCAAGACCAAGACCAGTACCGCCGAAGCGTCGTGTAATAGAGGTATCGGCTTGAGAAAAGGGTTTAAAAAGCGTTTCTTCATGTTCTTTGCTGATGCCTATACCAGTATCGCTTACCTTAATGCACACAGGTACAGTAGCATCGGGGATGTCTTTATCTTTCATAAAGTCATCATAAGGAGTACATGTGATGCTGACACTGCCTTTTTCGGTAAATTTAATGGCATTTCCCACAAGGTTATTCAAAACTTGCCCTAAACGTGTAGGGTCACCCATGTAAAAACCACCTAATTTGGGGCTAATGTTCACAAGAAGCTTCAAATTTTTAGCAGTGGCTCCATCTTGATAAATAGTGAGAACTTGTTCGCCCAATTCGTGCAGATTGAATTGCATATTTTCCAATTCAAACATGCCGGCTTCAATTTTAGAAGTATCAAGCACGTTGTTGATAATTCCTAAAAGGCTTTTTCCTGCTACTTCGATTTTCTTTACATAATCTCTATTTATTTTTTCGTTTTCATTACTTTCAAGGCATAAGTGTGCAAGACCAATAACAGCATTAAGGGGGGTGCGTATCTCATGGCTCATGTTGGCTAGAAATTCACTTTTCAAGCGGCTGGCATCGTCAGCCTTTTGCACCATGGCACGCATAGAGTGCACCATGTCTTGTAAAGCCCGGTATAAAACACCCACTTCATCGCTGCGCTTAAATTCATTTAAGTTGTGTATTTTTAAATGTGTATTGTTTTCTGTTTGGGTATTTTTTCTAAAGTTTACGGTATTTATACAGGTTATCCAAAGTCTATGTAACGTGTTGGGTTTAGAAGTTCCAAGGTCTAGGTCTTCATCAAGTACGCCATTGGCTACTTGTTCTGCATAGCGCACCGCCTTAAGCAATGCCGCTACAATATATTTTACATAGAGATAAATAATGAGCGTTAAAAGTAAAATGATACCGACGGACACAATGCTTGCATTGCGTCGTATCATTTCACCAGGTGTTGAAATTTCTGTAAGGTCGCGTACGGCCACAGCTACCCATCCAGCCTCTGGTAAAACATCGTACTGAGCAATTTTTGTTTCATCTCCTTCATTGAAAGAGATGATACCCATGCCGGTATCGTCAAGAATTTTTCGTCCCCAATCAAAGTCGCGTAATTTTTTATTGAGCACATTACTTTCATCTTTGTGGATAAAGACAGTCCCTTCTTTGTCTGCCACAAAAAGGTAGCCCTTTTCGCCTAAAGACATACGCTCACTCATGGTATCTGTAAGTTTAGATACGTTAAATACAACGCCTATAATTCTATTTGTATAGACGTTATAAACAGGGGAAGCTACTGTATAAACAACCATTTTTCCATAGCGATAAGGACTGCTGATGGAGACTTTGCCCTTCATGGCTTCTTTAAAGAAAGGTTCATCGGCTACACTGGTATTGCGAAAGTCAGCCTCTGTATGGTCAAGAATAAGACCTGTGGTGGCAGCAATTCCTAACATAACGTAATGATAGGTGTTTCGCATGTTGACAATGCGGTCTCGCGCATCAGAGGCGTAGGCTCTGCGTAATTCGTATTCACCGGAAAGATAAGGCTGCAAAATACCTGTCTGTGCTAAGGAAATAGCATTTAAGATATTAAAATCTAAACCTGCCTTTAGCTCAACAAGGGCATTAGAAGTTGCCATTTTTTGTAGGGAAGTATTACTTTCTTTTAAAGCGTCCACACTCATTTCGTAAGTATAGTGTGTCGATACAAAAAGACCGATAGATACAGTAAGCAGGACAGGAACCAAGATTTTGTATAAAATTTTCAAGAAATTTTCTCCACAGTTTTATCATAAATAGATATAAAACTTTGCCACCTCTATCAAAGTTTTTTTTACAAAGCAAGCTATTTTTAACGATTTTTTTTAAACTTTTACATTCTTTTGCGTGAAAAAAACGCAATGATTATTTTCTATTAATTTAAAGTAGTTGTCGTGTGAACTGTTTTTATAATCACTCCATTGCCTGTCGAGATATTGAAAAAATCTTCCATGAAATTATCGGAGTTTTATGTTATTATAGTAAAATTTTATTAATTAAATTTTTTTGGCAAAGAAAAACGCTGTGTAAGTATAATATGCATATTGAACAGGCTTTTCTATGTAATCAAAGCTGTCTAAGTCAGAAAAAAGAGGATTGACAGTGGATTTAATCGTAGATTGCCAAGGAGATATGCGCGTCTCTCTTTTTATGCTATGTACGGTACCTACATATTTACTGCGCCAAAGTACAAGGCATGCACCTACTTTTTTTGCCTGTGTTAAAGCGTGCTTTGCAGATTCTTTTTTATGACTTGTCCACTGGGATTTGCCTATAAATATATGGTTTGGTAGTGTCTTTATAGTGCTCTCTTCGGTAAATTGCTCTGGTAAAGAAGCAAGCTTAGGCTCTTGACAGAGTTGTGTGTGTTTTTGCCCATTTTTCTTCAAAGATATGGCATGGGCTGGCGTTAGTGCTTGATAGTTTTTTTCAAAACCGTTGGGGGCACAGCCTAGAAGCATATATGTAAAGTACAAAAGAAAGCTGATGTTGCGCATGTTTGCCTCTTTTTATAAAATCATTGTTGATAACGAGCTAATACAATATAACTTACTTCATCCTCATATATAAGTATATGAGAAATTGCAATTCTTACATATTTAGAATAGGTTGTTTTTTAACGAGCTGTTAAAAAAGTGCAGTTTGTGTTGTCAGACTTGTTTTTTGCTTCTTTGCCAATTTTACTATCTGGACATTTTTTGAACGAATTGGCCAAAATTGATTTTATTCAATAGGCTGTTAAGGACTTTTCTATGTCACGAATTTTTCTCTCTCTGCACCCTTTTTACGAAAGTGGACCTATTATGGGCCGAAAACAAGCCAATTTAGGTTTTATCAATGCCCTTTTTAGGAAAGATCCTTTTGATCTTTACCATTTTTATGTGGACCAACCGCACAATCTTATATGCAGATGGCAAGACGAACCTGACGCTCAGCCTTTACTGCAGCGTGGTGCTTTGCATGCTTTTCCACGTACACATCTTGAAAAGCGTTTATCTTTGGTGCCTTATACAGTGTGTCATTTATCTGATCCCATGACGGAATTTGCAGCCATGTGTCGTGTGCGAAATGCTATAGCTCCTAAAATTTTCCCCGTAACTGCTGTAAATCATACTATAAGCTATAAAGAATATGCAGAAGCTACGCTAGGACATATATGGCGGGGCTGTACCCCTCGCGATGCCATTGGCTGCACATCTACAGCAAGTCGCACCATTATGCAGGCATGGTATAGCCATGCACGTCAAGCGCGCTCTATACCTGAAGATTGGCATGAGCCGAAATTACACATTATCCCCTTGGGTGTGCCGGAACCTAATTTGAGTGATGACGCTCTTTTGCGCAAAGAATTTCGGGCAAGTAAAAATATAGCCCCAGAAACTGTACTTATTTTAATTTATGGGCGCATAAGCGTTACCGATAAAATGGATGTGCGCCCCTTTTTTAGTGCTTTGCGCCGAATACGGCAAAGTCATCCAGAGCTTTCTTTTCATTTTATCATTGCAGGAGCCACCGATGATGATGCTACCATGAAAGAGCAATTTACTGAACTTGCGCAATCTTGGGATATTTCTTTTGAGCTTATGGGGCATCCTTCACGCTTAGAGAAAAGACAGCTTTTTGCGTCGGCTGATATTTTTGCCTCTCCTGTGGATAATATTCAGGAAACATTTGGCTTAACGCTTGTAGAAGCTGCTCAAGCTGGTCTTCCGGTTATTGCCAGCCATTGGGATGGGTATAAAGATATTGTTGTGCATGGAGAAACGGGCTTGCTTGTGCCTACTATGGCTCCTACGCAAACACCTGTTTTGGATACTATGGCCAGTGTTTACTTTAATAAAATTCATCAATTATTTCGAAGTCAACAAACGTCTATACATATACCTGAATTGGTAAAAGCTTTATTACAATTACTCACCAATGCTCCCTTACGAAAAGAAATGGGACAGAAAGCTCAGGAACGAGCAGCAAAGCTGTATACTTTTGATCATGTTGTGGATGAATGGCTGGCGCTTTGGAAACAGTTGGATGCTACTCCTATCAGCACCGAGGAAGAAGCGCGATTGCGTGCGCAAGAACACCCCTATGCTTTACATTACGGGCAAGCTTTTGGTGCGTATGCCAGTCATCACTTACAAGGGCAAAGTAGGTTGCAATGCACAGATTTAGGGCTTGCTTGTTTAGAGAAAAGGAAGCCTTGGAATAATTATGGGCTTGTGGCTGTGAATTTAAATGAAAGTCTTATTCATAAACTTATAGCGTTGACAAAAAATACCTGCTCCCTTGAATACTTAATTGCAACGAGCCAAGAAAGTTCGTGGGGAAAAAGATTTTCGCAAGAAAGTATAGTTTCTCATATTTACTGGCTTATAAAACAAGATCTTATAGAGTGTACCTTGGAAGAAGAATAAGGCTACGAAAGTTGATAAATTACTTTTTCTGGGGGAAACTTTTGCTTGCGCCAAAAAGTGTCCCCCAGACCCCCTT
>CAZBDD010000116.1:0-5523 GCA_964490475.1 uncultured Desulfovibrionaceae bacterium | reverse complement strand
CTTTGCATACTTTACATTTCATAAAAACCTATGCCTTCTTTTTGGGTATCACCCAACCAAAGCTAGCAATGCCACCTTTATATACTTCAAGATACGTGTCTTGAAGGCGAGGAAGGAGCGCATAGTTGCGCATATGAGCACTTTCTTTGGCAAGTTCTGTATATTTTTCTGTATCTTCCATTGTTTGCTGCATGGCAGCAGCCAAAGCTTTGGCATCTTGTGGTAAAATGCTCAAAATGCCGCCTTTAGAACCACGGCAGATTCGAGCCGCCACTTCTGTAAGCTCGGTATACTCCATAATATTGCTTGCAATGATGGGAAGTCCCAAAGCCCATGCGTTCATGCAGGCATGTATATTACCTTGAGGGCCCAATTGTGGCAAAATGAGTACATGAGCGTGTGGTAAGGTGGCTTGTAAAGGAAAATCTTCATCGAGGGTAGAGAGTAAAGAGAGGCGCCAAGCCACGCCTAAATCTTCGGCTCTTTGTACATAGGTGCCAAAGTCTGGTCCCTCTCCCACAACACGCACTTCCCAAGGTTTTGAAAAATCGTTTTTTTCTACTTCAAGCATGGCTCCAAAAAGTACATCTAAGCAAGAGTTTTCGATAAAATCTGTCATGACTAAAAAGATAAATCTTTCAGAACTTGGGGTAGCCAGCGCGGTATTTTCTTTTGATAAGGCAGTGCGTATAACTTTTAGGCGCGAAGCCTCAAGCCCTGCATGGGCCCAAGTGCTACGAATATAAGAAGAGGGCACTATGACCTTATCTATGCATTCAAGATACTTTAGCATGGGCGCAGAAAGTGTAAAAGCCGGCGATTCACTGGCTTCCACCGCCTTTGAGGCGGGAAGCGCTGTTGTAAAGGCAGAATAATACGTGAGCGTTGCCCCTTGCAAGCGCCACTTCACGAGACGATGAATGGCGCCTAAACAATCTGGCGAAAAAACATGTATGCATAAGGGGTCTTTTTTCTTAAAGCGCCAAAGCAATCGCAATGAAAGTCTGAGGCCTAAAGAAACGTCTTGTCCTTTAGCACGCAAAGTAAAAATATCAAAGCCGGCTTCTTGAGCCTTAGTCTGAAGGGCACTATGCTCAGGGCAAGCCAGAACAACGGCAAAACCCTGTGCTTGTAGGTGCTGGGCCAGTGCAAGTATTTCTTGCTGTACATGCGTAAAGGTAAGACCAGCATCTATAAGTAATACAGGCAAAGGCTTTTCATGGGCCATGATAGCTTGGCTTTCATTTTTTGCAGAAGCTTTTTGACTAGCAAGTTTTTGTTTAGAATCACCATTTTCCGCATTTTTTTTTGAAGACGCATTGTCCTTTGTAACGGAAAGGCTTTCCACATAATCAGTACTTTCTGAGGCCGCAGATTTTGCTTGCTGTTCAGTGTCTGCTATGGCTTGTGCGGGTGCGCCCTTAGGCTGTATTACTTTTTTATTACTCAAAAGATGTTCCCTCATTCCATAAGCTTTGCATAAGGTGTTCACGCAATGTATGCGACATGGCACCCGTTTGCCCATTGCCAATGGGGCGCCCTTCATAATGTGTTACACCAACGCATAAAGGGCTTGAGCCAAAGAGTAGTACCTCTTGCGCCGCCCAAATGTCTTCTTCCACAATGTTTTCAAAACGTACTGGTAAAAGAGGTTTTGCTACTTGCAAGGCCGCCATAAGAGTGGTGCCGGAAAGGGCATTGGTTAAATGGGGGCAAATAAGCGCTCCATCTTGTGAAATGAGTGCCACATTTGCTACTGTGGCTTCGGCAAGATGGTTGTTTTCATTAAAAGAAAAAGCCACGTCTACATTTTTTGCCAAAGCTTCTTCTGCCATAAGTACATTAGGTAAATAGTTGGCATTTTTTAATTTTGCCAAATATGTTTGCTTGGCAGGTATGGCAGAACGGCACGCGCTGAGCCCTTTTTTATACCAGCTATCTGCAGGAATGGAACTTTCAATGGCAATAATATATAAAGACGATTCAGGGCATTCTGCCGGTGAAATACCAAAGCCACCGGGACCTCGCCCCAATAAAATGCGGATGGCGCCATTTTCTTTGCCACTGGCTTTAGCCACAGTCATGATGCGTTCTTGCACAGTTTTCCATGAACAGGGAGGATTGATTTTAAGCCCAGCGGCAGAATTACGCATGCGTTCCATATGCGCATCTAGTTGAAAAAGGCGTCCTTTTCTGTAGGCAATACTTTCAAAAACGCCGTCTCCGCGATGACAAAGGTGATCATCCAAGGGCGCAAGTAGCAGGCGCGCATCTTTGCAAATGGCGCCCACTCTATGCTCATGAAAGGCAAGAATTTTCTCTGCACCTGGGCGAGGTATTGCGAGTAGTCGCTCAAGATAAGCAGAGGATTCTAATATTTCAAGATGTTCTTGCATTATTTTTCAATAAATACCTTACGGTTTTTTACGCCAAGCCACTCTTTTTCCAAGAGTACTTCGGCAATTTGCACGGCATTGAGCGCGGCGCCTTTACGAATGTTATCAGAAACAACCCATAAATTTAAACCATTTTCTATGGTTTCATCTTCACGAATACGTCCCACAAAGGTGGCATCCTCTCCAGCGGCATCGATGGGCATGGGATACATTTTTTCGCGGGGATTATCGTATACTTGAATGCCAGGGGCTTGAGCCAAAATAGCTCTTGCTTGGGCGGCAGTTAACTTTTTTTCTGTTTCAATGTTTACAGATTCAGAATGTCCATAAAATACAGGCACACGAACACAGGTGGCTGTGACTTTTACTTGAGGATCTTCTAAGATTTTTACCGTTTCGTGCACCATTTTCATTTCTTCTTTGGTGTAATCGTTGTCCATAAAGACATCGATATGCGGTAAACAGTTAAACGCAATGCGGTGTGGATATACTTCCACATCTGGCTCTTGCATGTTAAACATTTGGCGCACTTGCTGTTCTAGTTCCGCAATGGCTTTTTGGCCCGTGCCAGAAACAGCTTGATATGTAGATACAATAACACGCTTAATGCTAGCAGCATCGTGCAAAGGTTTTAGGGCTACCATCATTTGAATAGTAGAGCAGTTGGGGTTGGCAATAATGCCATTGTGCTGTTCTAGGGCATGAGCATTGACTTCAGGCACAACTAAGGGGCAGCGTTCATCCATGCGCCATGCAGAAGAATTATCAATAACCACGCAACCAGCAGCAGCGGCATGAGGGGCAAATTTTTCTGAAGTTCCACCACCAGCGGAAAAAATAGCTATATCAAAACCATCAAAGACATCTTCTTTCAGTTCTTGCACCACAAGCTCTGTTTCGCCAAAGGGCACTTTCATGCCAGCAGAGCGGGCCGAGGCAAAGGGCACAATTTCTGTTGCAGGAAAGGCACGTTCCTCTAAGGTTTTTAACATTTCACGGCCAACGGCACCTGTGGCTCCAACAACAGCCACACGAAGATTATTTTGCATTTTTTCCTCCACGAAAAAATTTGGTCATAAGTAATTTATGCTTTAAGAGCTCTGATAGCTTCAAATGTTTTGATATCCATGTCTTTAATATGTGTATCTAGCCAAAGGCCTAGCACATCATACATTTCCTGCGCAATGCTTGCGCCTTCTTTATGAAAGCGCTGCATAAATACAGTCACTGTTTCTATTAAAAGTTCATGATGCTGCATATGCTCAGCATATAAGACTAATTGGTCTTTGAAGGGGGCCATCTCTTGCTGTTCTAAAGAAAAATGCTCTACTACATACACTTGTAACTCATTAATTTTTTCTAAAACCAAATCGTCACTGACTTTATCATAAAAAGCTAATTGAAACTCCCGCAACATGCTAAAAATTTGGCGGTGTTGCGCATCAATTTCAGTATTCCCTGTAGAGTATTTGTCATTCCATAGATATTCTCTCATATGTATTTCCCCCGTTGCTTTGTACATTGTAAGCAAAGTTGCTCTTTCTTACAAGAAAAAGTCCACGCTTGAGCTATATGCTCTTTTGAAACGTAGCAAAAAAATCAGTATTTAATTCTATTTGTTTATTTAACAATTCTTCTACAAGAGGTATATCTGCTTCTAAAAATGGCAAATGCTGCGCCTCTTGTGGTGTAATCCATCGGATCTCTTGACCTTCTATACCTTGCGCTTGCCCATCAAAAGCTGTCACATGAAAAAAATGTAAAATAACATGTCGCGTAGGATATGCATGTGCCACGCTTTTCCAAAAGCTCCATTGCTTAATTGTAATACCAAGCTCTTCTAATAGTTCACGATATAAAGCATTTTCTGGACTTTCCGTGTTTTCTATCTTGCCGCCGGGGAACTCCCAAAAGCCTCCCATGGGCATATATGGTAAACGCAGGGAAGCTAAAAATTTCTTACTTGGCTTTGAGTTTTCTAAAGAAACATTTTGCCAAATAACTCCCGCTACAACTTCAATGGTTGGTATGGTCATGAGAGGTCTTCGCTGAGCATGGCAGCTTTCTGTTCTTCAAAAACTGCAAGCTCTTCTTCTAATTGTCCCATCTTTTCCATGAGTTCATCTACTCGGGTGCGCACCTCGCCAAAGCGTGTAAGCAAGGGCGCTGATTGAGCAGCGTCGGCATAGACATCTGGATCAGCCAGCTGCTGCTCTAAAGAATCTTGCTCGACCATGCGCTCTTCTAATTCTATTTCGTAGGCTGTGTACTTTTTTTGCAGGGGTTGCATTTTTTTATAGAGGGCGTTGCGCTCTTCAGCTTGTTGGCGTTTAAGTTTTTTAAGTTCTTCTCGTGAAAGAGAAGGCTTAATTTCCCCTTTCTGCCCACTTTTCAACGCAAAGCCACTTTCAGCCTTGGGTTTCTCTTTATCAAGCAATTGCGCACGGCGCACGGCATCGTATTCGGCAAAGCCATTTTCATAGCGTGTTATGCCATTTTCTGAAAGGGCCCAAGCTTCTTGTGCCACTTCTGATAATAGCCAGCGATCGTGAGCCACCATAAGCAAAGTACCTTCAAAGGCATCAAGAGCCGTAATAAGAGCTTCACGACTTTCTAAGTCAAGATGGTTAGTGGGTTCATCCAGTACAAGAAAATTACAGCGAGCCAAGAACAAAGTAGCTAAGATAAGACGGCTTTTTTCTCCACCGGATAAAGAAAAAACCTTGCGCTCAAAATAATTTTGCCCCAGAAGAAAAAGCCCTAAGACGCTCATAAGTTCTTCTTCGGTGGTGCGTGGGTCAGAAAGTCGTCGAATTTCCCCAAGCACTGTGCCTTCAGCATTCAATACATCCAATTGGTGCTGGCTAAAAAAGCCCATGCGCACCAAGGAGCCACATTGCACCACACCGCCGGTTTTTTCTAAGCGTCCGGCAAGAACTTTTAAAAGAGTAGATTTGCCGCAACCATTGGGGCCTACCAAGGCTATGCGTTGTCCTCTATACAGATTAAAAGATAGAGGGGGCCACAGGCGCTTACCATCTTGAGGGAAAGCAAAGTCAACATCTACCACACCAAGAACGGTTTTTTCTGTGCGTGTGGCTTCTGGCCAGCTAAAGTTTAAAGAACG
>CAZBDD010000115.1:0-5537 GCA_964490475.1 uncultured Desulfovibrionaceae bacterium | reverse complement strand
TTGGCACTTGCAATGGTGGATATAACATTGAAGTTATGGGAAAACGCGCTTTTTGTCCCGGCAGTCAAATAGGGCGTAGCTCTTTTGATGATCCAGAAGCCGTAGTAGGGAAAACTCTTTCTTTCTTAATTACCCGCGTAGAAGGGCAAGGCCGTAACATTGTCGTTTCGCATAGAGCTTTCATGGATCGTGAACGTCAAGAATCCATGGCAACCCTTTTGGAAACTGTGAAGGAAGGCGATACCGTAGAAGGGCGCATAACTCGTCTTGCTCCTTTTGGTGCTTTCATGGAAGTTGCTCCCGGCGTGGAAGGCATGATACATATTTCTGAATTAACCTGGTCTCGCATTGGCAATGCCGATGAGGCCGTAGGTGAAGGCGACCTTATCCGCGCTAAAGTTCTGTCCATTTCTCAAGATGCCAAAGGCAGTGTGCGCATTTCTCTTTCTCGCAAAAAAGCAGAAGGCGACCCATGGCTTAACGTAGAAGGGCGCTTTGAAGCAGGAAGCATTGTTTCTGGTAAGGTTGTGCGTTTGACGAGCTTTGGCGTTTTCGTAGAAGTTTTGCCAGGCATTGATGGTCTTGTGCATGTATCTGAAATGTCATGGACAAAGCGTGTACACAAGCCAGAAGACTTTGTAGCTGTGGGTGATATTGTCTCTGTTAAAGTTAAAGAGATTTCTTTAGAGCGCCGTCGCCTTGCGCTTTCCATGCGCGATGCAGAAAGTGACCCTTGGTCCACTGTGGCAGAGCAATTTCCTGCGGGTAGCCTTGTAAATGGCACTGTGGAAAGTCGCGCTCAATTTGGCTTTTTTATAAACTTGGCACCTGGCATCACAGGGCTTTTGGCCAATGCCACCATTAAAGAAGCTAAAAACGCCAAAGAACTTTCTTCTCTTGAAGTTGGCCAGACGGTAACCGTTAAGGTATTGTCGTTGGATCTTGAAAAACGCCGTTTGAGTCTTGGATCCGAAGAAAGTGCTGAAGGACAAGATACATCTTGGAAAGAGCATACGAAGACAAAGCCAAGTAAAGAGAGTTCCACTGAAGGCAATGCCTTTGGGAACCTTGGTCAAGCTCTTGCTGCTGCCATGGACAAGAAAAAAGTTTAAATTAGAACTTTGTGTATAAAAAGGGCTTTGCATTATACTGTGCAGAGCCCTTTTTTTTTGATTATGATTCAAATAAGAAAAATCTGATTGTGCAAAGTATACTGAAACCTCTGCATAATCCAAAAAAAGTTGAAATACATGGATGCTTTGCTGGCCATTTGCGTAACTGCTCATTCTTCGCAAATGCAAATGCCTTCGGCGCCCGTTGGGTGGCTACTTCGTTTCGCTCGCAATTGACTTTTACTGTAATACCAAGTCATTGCAAGGAACTTAGCGATGAAGCAATCCATTCACTTGTAATTGTGCAGAGGTCTCATATTTTTTAATCTCTTATTTGAATTGTTTGTAAGATGTCGGTTTTAAAGACTAAAATTGTACTTTGCCATGTGAGTGTTTTTGGGCTAGAGTTCTTATACGCATTTTATTTGTCTTGCTTGCGATGTACACTTTTTACATGTGTAAATGAATATATATTTCTAATGCACATCGTTACGTGTAGAGGGGGAAATTTCATTATGCGCCTATATAATATTGCTGACATGTGGAGCATGCGTCCTAAAGATGATGTTTCCATAAATAAGGAATGTGTATGTTTATAAAATCAACTTTATCAACTATTATTATATTTTTATTAGGCATAATGCCTGCCAATGCCGCCAGCGTTTTTCAAGATGCTGAATTTTGGAAAAAGGCGACAGTTGCCAGTGTAAAGGAGGCCATAGGGCAGGGGGCTGATGTCACAGTTAAAAGTAGTGATGGTACAACGGCTTTGATGATGGCCGCCAAATATAACGGTGATAGTGCCCTTTTAGATTTACTCATTAAAGAGCATGGAGCGCAAGTTACCGCTGCTAATACTAATGGTGACACTGCCTTAAGTTTGTTGAGCTCAGCAAATGCTAAGCTTGATTCTACGAAATTATTGCTGGAAAGCGGGGCTAAAAATAACACCGAGCAGGTCATTGCTGCCTATAATAATGCTGTTAATATGGGTGCCCCCGCGGAAGTTGTGGAAATGTTGCTTGCACACAGCGGCACTTCTAGCGGTTCGGCAGAAACAGCAAGCATAATTAATGCGCCAGCTCCCATTACCGTACAAGCCCCGCCGAGCACACAGCTTCTTGGTGATGGAAATTCAAATCCTTTTTTATCGCAAGAATTTTGGAAAACTGCCGATGTGAAGAAAGTTCAAGAAATGCTGGAAAAAGGCTATGATATTAATACTCGAGACGCCAAGGGAAATTCCCCACTCATTATGGCAAGCAGTGTAAATAAAGATGCTGATGTTATTACCGCTTTGCTTAATAATGGAGCAAAAGTAAATGATAAAGATGCTCAAGATTGGAATGCGCTTATGCATGCAGCAGCCAGCAATGGACATCCGGAAGTTATTGATTCTTTAATTAAATATGGCGCCGATGTAAATAGTCGTGACAAAGCACAATGGACACCGCTGATGGCAGCTATTACTTTAAACCCTAATGCAGATGTTATTAAGACCTTACTTGAGCGCGGAGCCTTGGTGAATGCACAAGAAATGGAAGGTAAAACGGCACTTATGTTAGGCGCTGTTAATAATCAAAATCCTAAAAATATAAATACGTTGTTAAACAATGGGGCAGATTTTTCTTCAAAAGATAATAATAATAAAACGGCATTGGATTATGCCAAAGAAAATACTGAATTAAGCAAATCTGGTATTGTACACAGGTTGCAATAACCTTTTTATCATGCGGTATTTATGAACAGCTTACTTGAGCATTACTAGAATACCCATTTTTATTAGGCTGTTGAAATAATATGAAATATGAAAGCAAAAAACTGATGTGTGGTGTATTATAGATATATGAATATTTTTTTACACTAAATACACAGAATATACTTTTTTTGCGGATTGATACATACTTTTCTGTTGACTCTATATATGGCTTGTGCTATTTACTTCCTGTTATTGCGTCAATGTGCGCAGATGCTTCTTTTGCATCATAACACTGCGGAGGGGTGGCAGAGCTCGGTTTAACGCGGCGGTCTTGAAAACCGTTGAAGGTGAGAGCCTTCCGGGGGTTCGAATCCCTCCCCCTCCGCCACTGGTTAGATTCATACAGTACCAAGAAGTACAAAATGCCCTTAAAATTAAAAAGTTTAAGGGCATTTTTTTGTGCCATGGCGTGCCATACAATTTCATAAAGTTTCATAGAGTAAGATCTCTGCACAATTACAAATGAATGGATTGCTTCGTCGCTAGGCTCCTTGCAATGACTTGGTATTACAACAAAAGTCATTGCGAGCGAAGCGAAGTAGCCACCCAACGGGCGCTGAAGGCGTTTGCGTTTGTGAAGAATGAGCAATTACGCAAATGGACAGCAACGCATCCATGTATTTTAACGTTTTTTTGGATTATGCAGAGGTCTCAGAGTAAAGAACATCCAGATCTTACTCTTGAAGAAATAAGATCTGCATTTTAAAAAGCATGTTCTTTAGTTGCTATGAGTAAACTTTTAAAAAAGATGGGATTTACATGTTCACTCGATACGTTAACGTATTAGAAAATTTTTAAAACGTGAAAACACCCTCAATTTCCCAACCACAGGCAGCAAGGTTTTCGCAATTATAATTGGGTATAGTATAGTCTCAAACTTTGTTTTGAACACATCGTTTTGTAAAAAATTTCAATGCCTTCTTCAATATCTACCTTAGGTTGCCATTTAAGCTTTTCATAAGCTTTTTTAATACTTGCCACAGAGCGCTTTACATCACACTTGCGCATATTTTTATACTGTACAAGAGGTTTTTTTCCTGTAATTTTTTCTATAATCTGCAATAAGGCATTTAAACTCATACCCTTCCCCGAACCAATATTCACTAAAAGTCTTGGTTCTGTATGGGATACACTGAGCAAAAAAGCCTGTATCACATCATCTATATATACAAAGTCTCGAACAACGCTTCCGTCACCCCAAATATGGATGGGATCTCCCTGCAAAACCTTGGCAAGAAATATACCTACGGCACCTTGCTGTGTGTTTTCTTCTTGTCCCGGCCCGTAAGGATTGGCAATGCGCAAGCATACATAGTGTATTCCGTGCAAAAGAGCATAGACATCTAAATATTTTTCCACGCAGAGTTTACTTACACCATAAGCACAAATGGGATTTATTTTTATATCTTCATGTAATAGTTCCTGTTCACAAGCACCGTATACCGTGCCTGCAGACGAGGAAAAAATAAGTTTACCAACCCCAGTCTCCCGTAAACATTCCAAAAGCTGCAAGGTGCCTAAGATATTTTCTTGGGCATCTTGCGGAATATTTTCATTGGAAGTTGCGGGAATGCTTGTCCACAAAAGGTGTATGCAAATATCACACCCACGCAAAGCCTTCAGCACGTCTTTTTTGACAAAATAATTCCCTTGAAAAAATTTAATGCGTGTATTGTTCTGCCAAGATGTAGGGCAGGGTTTTCTTGAAAAAACATGCACTGTATGCCCTTGTGCTTGCAAAGCAGTCACAAGAGGTCTACCAATAAAGCCGGTAGCCCCCAACACACATATGGTATATTTTTTCATACAGCACCTTATTTTTGTAACAGGGCTTTAAAAAGTTCTACATATTGCTGCGCGCCCTTATCTGGCGTCCAGCGTTCCAGCGCATGGGCACGGCAAATTCTTCGCGTAAGAGCATTTTTGCGCGCCTTATCCGCCCAAAGAACCCCTTGTAAAAGCTCTTCAACATTTTTATTTTCTGCCAAATAACCTGTGACCTTATGGCTAAGCATCTCTTGCATACCGGTATTTTTGAAAGCAATAACAGGAGTACCGCACAGCAAAGACTCCGCAATGACATTGGGCTGATTATCTTCAAGTGAAGGAACCACCATGGCGTCTGCAGCATTATACAGGGGTATCATTTGCGTAGGTTCTGGCATAAATCCTAAATTTTCTATATGGATACCAGATTGTTTAAACTCAGGTGTGCAATTATGTCCTAGCACCAAAACCACAATTTTCTCTTTAAGCTTTGTTTGTGCAAGCAGGTTTAGAAGCTGTATGAGGTACACCCCACCCTTGCGGGTAACAGTAAGATTGTGTGCTGCAAAAAATAACACCAACTGTTCGGAAGATAAGCCTAGGGAAGCGCGTACTTGTTCCTTATCCAAAGGACAATACACCTCTACAGGATGAGAATAAGGAATAATATGTACGGGCTTATTCTTAAACAAGGAGCTTTTCTTAGCCGCATCGGCTAACCATTTACTCGGCGTCACCACATGAATATTCAAGTCACGATAGGCTTCCATGCGCGCCTGCCATGTCATAAAGGACAAATCATGCTTTTGTGTTGAACCAAGTTCAGGGCAGGCACCGCACATCTTTTCAAACTTACGGCAGCCATTGCTGTAGTGGCAACCTCCCGTAAAGGCATTCAT
>CAZBDD010000114.1:0-5591 GCA_964490475.1 uncultured Desulfovibrionaceae bacterium | reverse complement strand
CAATGGGCAACCTTTGGCCCATGGTTTGCGCAACTTTGGGCAGAAAGCCTTGGTAAAGAAGGCAAAGGTACCATGCCCATAGCGGCTGTGGGAGCTACCGACCAACATTCTGTAAACCAAATGTTTTTAGATGGACCGCGCAATAAAGCTTGTCTTTTTCTAGGTACAGATTCCTTACCTCAAGGACCTAAGTTTACAGAAAAACTTCCGGAATCATGGCAATGGTTACAAGATAAATATTTTGGAGAACTTTTACAAGCTGAAGCCTTAGGCACAGCTATGGCCTTAACACAGCATAAAGTACCCATGGTACATATGCGAATGGCTAGCATTGATACAGCCGCTGCCGGTGCTCTTATGCTTTTGTTAGAAGCTGCAACAGTATTTACTGGTTGGCTTATGGAAATTAACCCCCTTGATCAGCCTGCCGTAGAACTAGGTAAACGCTTGGCCAATGCACGTTTAGGGGCACCACATTTAGACAAAGAAAATGCAGATCTTGCTGCCTATTTAGGTATACAAGAAAAAATTCAAAACTTTTAATTTTGTAAAAAATATGCCTAATACATAAAAGTTAACAATGCAGCACTCAACTATACTGCTGCATTGTTAACTTTTCGCTCAAGCAGTTTTTTTACTGTGAATGAACTCTCATATGACATACACACCACATAGCCAAAAGCAAGAAGTGAAAGATTTACCCCTTTCTTATGCTAGAAGACTGTCATGGTTTTCTTTTATTCTCATCCTTACTTCGTCCCTAGCTCTTTCCATTTTCATTGCTAATTCTGCCAGAAATAATTTACTCACTAAACATGAAGAATTTGCTGATTTACTAGCAAAAAATTTAAACCACCAAATATATCAAAGATTTACAGTTCCAACTGTTATTGCATATGGGCGTATTGCCTTAAAGCAACCCATTCAATATGAAAGACTAGACAAGGTGGTGCGCTCTGTTATGCACGGCCTTAAAATTCAACGCTTTCGTTTATATGATTTTGGTCGCGTGGTAGCCTACTCCACAGATAATGAAGACCTTGGGCGCAGTGGCTTAGCACCTGCTGCTGTCAACGAAGCTCTTGAGGGAAAAACCGGCAAAGCGGAACTTCTTACAAGCTTTCCCGTATGGCAAGCGCCTTTTCGACTTCCTTTAGAGCCTGGTTCTTTTACTTTGCGAACTATTTATCCTCTTACTGGTCAAACACGCTCAAAAGAAGGTATTGTAACCAATCATATTATAGGTGTTTTAGAGTTAAGCCAAGATATTACCGATGATTACACATCCGTTCTAGCCTTCCAAGGCCTTATAGTAGCTACTTGTTTATTTTCTTCCGTATTGCTTTTTATTTTTCTTATGGTGATTATTCGCCGCACTGAGAAATTACTAGCTTTTCGTGTGGCAAAAAATAAAGCCTTAGAAAATGAATTACACAGTAAAGAAAAGTTAATTAGTATGGGAAGAGTTATTGCCAGTATTGCCCACGAAATACGCAACCCCCTTGGTATTATACGATCAAGCTCTGAATTTTTGCTCAAAAGACAAAAAGAAAAAGAAACTGATAAGGCTTCACAAAAAATTCTTACCGCCATTCATGATGAATCGTGCCGCTTGAGTCAGACTATCAATGACTTTTTAGACTATGCACGTCCACGTCAACTAAAAGAAATTCCAGTAGATATTAATAAAGTTTTAGATGAAGTCATGGCTTTTTTAGATGGAGAATTTGCCCGTTGCCAAGTGAGTGTGGAACGAGAATTGGAAGAAGAACTTTTTGTTGTTGGTGATAAAGATTTATTGTATCGTGCTTTTTATAATATCTTAGTTAATGCACAACAAGCCATAGATGGCCCAGGCATCATCACCATAATAGGCAAAAAAAATCTTTCAAATATCGAAGTTATCTTTATTGATTCAGGACCAGGCTTTCCAGAAGATACCATAGAAAATATGTTTGATCCTTTTTTTACCACCAAAGATAATGGCACCGGTCTTGGCTTGCCCATTGTAAAAAGCATTATTTCAAGTCATAACGGAAATATAACGTTGGCAAATACTGTAGATGGTAATGCTCAGGTAAGCATTAACTTTTCAGTGCCTGCCACCATATCAACCCCTGCCCCCATTGGCGGGAAATAAAACCAAGGATACAGTATGAATGATAAAGCGCATATCCTTATAATTGACGACGAAAAAAATTATTTACTCATCCTTGAAACGGTGCTGGAAGATGCAGGATATAATGTTACCGCCATCAATGATCCTGAGACTGCTTTGACATTTTTAGAAGAGTCAGAAGTAGATGTAGTCATCACAGACATGAAAATGCCACGCCTTACAGGACGAGATGTTCTGGAAAGGGTAAAAAAAAGCTGGCCTCACATTCCTGTACTCATTATGACAGCCTTTGGCAGTATTGAAAGTGCTGTAGAAGTAATGAAATATGGCGCCTTTGATTATATAACCAAGCCCTTTGCCAATGATGAATTAATACTTTCATTGCACAATGCAGTGGAATTATCCACAGCACACAGGCAATATAAACTTTTACAAGAAGCCATGGAAATTCGCTATGGCACACATCAAATTATAGGGCGCAGTCGCGGCATACGCGATGTTTTTACTATGATTGATCGTGCAGCGCCCAGTAAATCCACCGTACTTATTACTGGTGAATCTGGCACAGGTAAGGAATTAGTAGCCAGAGCCATTCATGTGACTTCTCCACGTAAAGAAGCGCCATTTATTTCTGTCAACTGCATGGCTCTTAATCCAGGCGTGCTAGAAAGTGAGCTCTTTGGACATGAGAAAGGTTCATTTACTGGTGCTGTGGCCATGAGAAGAGGACGATTTGAACAAGCCAATGGTGGAACTTTATTTTTAGATGAAATTGCAGAACTTACCCCTGATTTACAGGTAAAACTTTTACGAGTTTTACAAGATAAAAAATTTGAAAGAGTGGGTGGAGATGAACAAATCGAAGTAGATATTCGTGTAGTTGCTGCTACCAACAAAAGCTTATTACAATTGGTAGAATCTGGCCAATTTAGAGATGATCTTTTTTACAGGCTCAATGTAGTAGAAATACATTTACCACCCTTGCGTGAAAGACGTGAAGATATACCCCTCTTAGTGGCACATTTTGCTGCAGCCTTTGCCGCAGAAAATGAACTTAACCCAAAAGTTTTCAATTCTGGAGCACTAAACTACTTAATGGCCTATGAATGGCCGGGCAATATTCGTCAATTGCAAAATATTGTAGAACGCTGCACTGTATTGGTGCAATCTGAAACTATTGACGTAGAAAACTTGCCGCCGGAAATTCGTGACGAAGAAGCTCAATATAAAAGTGCTGTGGATCTTTTACCTGTGCAATTAGACTTAGGAGATACCTTAGAAAAAATTGAAGCAGCTCTTATTCGACGAGCCTTGGTGCGCACCGAATTTGTTCAAGTAAAAGCCGCTGAATTGTTAGGTATTTCTAAGAGCTTATTACAGTATAAGTTAAAGAAATATAGCATTGCCGGCCATTAATATAAAGATTTTGCATAATCCAAGTATTTTAACATTTTTTTGGATTATGCAGACCCCTTAAACTTTAAGGGCATTGCCACTTTCTAAAAAATTTATGGCGACAAAGTCTTGTAAAAAAAGATTTTGCCGCCATAAAATTTTTGACGTGTTAATTTTTCATTCTTACAGTTATTGGACTATTAAGAACTTTTCCCTGGCACATCTACCATTTTAGGATCATAACTATCTAAAGAGCGAGTACCATTCATAAACTCACGTATAAGTTTTTTACGCTCTTCATAACCTTGCTTGTGCACCTTACTTACAGAAGCAGCACGGCTATTCATTTTGCTGTTACGAGGATTTATATATTTACCATTTTGCTTTAAGCGAAAATCCAAATGCGGCCCCGTAGAAACACCTGTACTCCCCACATAACCGATGACCTTTCCCTGCTTCACCTTAGCGCCTTTACGAATACCACGAGCATAGCCACGTAAATGAGAATACATAGATTCAAGGCCAGAAGCATGACGAATGGTAATATGTTTCCCAAAACCACCACGCCAGCCCATATAGGTCACAGTACCGTCTGCAATGGCAAAAATGCGCGTTCCTGAGGGGGCGCCATAATCAATACCCAAATGAGGTCTGTAAGTGCCATAAACTGGGTGTCTGCGTCTATGGGTGTAACCGGAAGTTACGCGAATAATATCCAAGGGAGTGCGTAAGAAAAATCTTTGCATATTTTCACCCTTAGCATTGTAGTGCTTTTCATTTTTATTGGCATCATAATATAAAAAGCTTTCGATGGTTTTATTTTTATTAGTAAAGGAACCGCCAATACTACGTCCATATCCTTTAAATTTTCCATTTCTATATAATTTTTCTACTAAAACTGAAAAACTATCACCGGCTTGAATTTCTGAGTTAAAATCTATATCCCATTTAAACATACTTAATAAAGTATGTGAAAGCCTATCTGGGTCTTCATTAAGTTCTTTAATGGTGTTGTAAGGATTTTCTTTAATAGTTCCCTTAATAAAAGCGAGTTTTTTATCATATATAATGGCTTCACGATAAGATATAGGTTTATCGCCAGTGTTATCTAATATAAGCTTTTCTTCGTCATCAATTTCATACTCAAAGCGTTCAATAATATTGCTTTCTGTATTGTGTATAATTTTATAAGAACGTCCAACTTGGAAAGCAGTTACTTTATAAGTTTTTTTGATAGCATCAGATAAATTATACGCAGATTTTTTATCAGTATATTTTTCAAAAATAACTAAAAGACTGTCACCACTCTTAATTAACTCTCTAACAACTATTTCTTTATCAAGAGGTGTCACTTCTGTTTTTTTATCAGCTGCTAAAGTATCTTCAGTATTTATTTCAGCTTTTTTATCTTCATCTAAAGACAATTTTTTCACATCTTCTTTATTTTCGCTGTCATGCTCTGGTGTTTTTACTTCTGGGGCAATCTTTTCATCACTTATAGCTACGGATGTTTTTTCGTCATCTTTTATTGTACTGCTAGGCACAGTAGGAGCCAGTAAGGGTTTTTTTTGCTCCACTAAAACTTGTGTCTTTTCTTTTTCTTCATCTACCTTTTTTTCAACTGTGGCCACTTGAGGACTCTTAAATGATTCCCACATTTTCGGCCCTAACATACCACCGCAAATAAAAATTACTAAACCAATAACTACAAATGCAAAATTACGTAACATATTAAATCCTATATTTTTTTATTGTGACAGTTGCCCACCGTCAAAAAGGTAATTACCTAAGCATTTTTGTGAGTTATAATCGTATACCTAGATATTGTCTAGTTTTACTGTCTAAAAAACATTTTAGCCGTATTCATTTTTCAAAATGATACTTCTAACCTCTTAAAATTATAAATTTTAATATGACAAAATACACTTGTTAAACTATCAATATTTTGCTATATGAATTCTTTACATAAGGATATTATTACTTTGTATTGTTCAACTTTATGAATAACATAAATAATTTCAAACAATTAATAAAAGAAGAACTCTATGAAATTTGTTCTCCATCTCTAGTGGATGGT
>CAZBDD010000113.1:2804-5615 GCA_964490475.1 uncultured Desulfovibrionaceae bacterium | reverse complement strand
GTCGAAGGGGCGCTTGTGGCGGCTATGGCCTCTCTTGGTGGGCATGACCTAGAAGCGACTCTTCAACAACTACAAGCACCGGATGCTTTTTCTAAGGGAATATAAGACACAACATTTTTTATATTTTGGTAATTTTACATAAAAAAAGGCTTTACAAATAATTGTTTTTGCAAAGCCTTTTTCTGTATTTTATAAGCTACTATAGTTTTTTAGCAAGTAATTCATTTACTAAAGCAGGGTTGGCTTTTCCCTTGGTAGCGCGCATAATCTGCCCCACAAAGAAAGAAATCAGCTTTGTTTTTCCGCCACGATACGCTTCTACTTCTGCAGGATTAGCCGCAAGTACTTGGTCAATGGCTTCTTCTAAAGCAGAGCTATCAGAAATTTGCACAAGACCTTTTTCTTTCACAAAGGCTTCTGGCATGGCTCCGCTTTGCATAAGTTCAGAAAAAATATCATGGGCAATCTTAGCAGAGATAAGCCCTTCGTCAATAATACGTGCTAACTCTCCCAAAGCTTGTGGGGTCATAGCAATATCTTGCACTCTTTGTTCTGTGGCATGTAATTCTCGCAAGAGCGCTCCTAAAACTAAATTAGCAACTTTATTCACCTTGGTTTTTGGCGTAGCGGAACATGCGGCCTCAAAAAAGTCTGCCAAAGCTTTATCACCACAAAGAGTTTGAGCCTCTGCTTGACCAAGGCCTAAATCTTGGCAAAAGCGAGCAATACGCGCTTTGGGAAGTTCGGGCAGGCTTTTTTCCCATGTGGCTAATTCTTCAGGGGTAATGATTATAGGCAATAAGTCTGGGTCAGGAAAGTAACGGTAATCATGCGCTTCTTCTTTAGAACGCATGGACTTGGTAATGTTTTTCACGCTGTCGTACAAACGTGTTTCTTGCACAACTTGTTCACCATCTTCTATGAGATCTTGTTGGCGAGCAATTTCGTACTCAATGGCTTTTTGTACATGGCGAAAAGAGTTTAAATTTTTCAATTCTGCACGTGTGCCAAAAGGAGTGCCGGGCTTATGTATAGACACATTGGCATCACAACGAAAAGAGCCTTCCTCCATATTGCCATCACTAATACCAAGACAAGTAACGATACCGTGTAGAGCTTTTAAGTAGGCCACAGCTTCTTCAGCGCTGCGCATGTCTGGCTCAGAAACAATTTCTACCAATGGGGTTCCGGCACGGTTTAAGTCTACATAGCTGGCATTTTCATGGCTGTCATGAATATTTTTTCCCGCGTCATTTTCAAGGTGAATACGTGTAATGCCGATATTTTTTTTCACATCACTTTTTTCACCAAGAGTAATTTCTAAAACACCGTGTTCGCATATGGGTTTATCAAATTGAGAAATTTGATAGCCCATGGGTAAATCAGGATAAAAATAATTTTTACGAGCAAAAACAGAAGATAAACGTACTTGACAATCGGTGGCTAGGCCGGCTTTTGCCGCATATTCCACAGCTTTTGCATTAAGCACTGGTAATGTACCCGGCATGCCGGAACATACTTCACAAACGTTGGAATTGGGGTTTTGTCCAAACTTTGTGGAACAAGAGCAAAAAAGCTTTGACTGTGTTGCTAATTGAACGTGAACTTCTAAACCTATAACGGCTTCGTAGGCTGCCATGTACTCACTCCCTATTAATAAAAAACTTTAGTGTTTACCTATATTCTTGCGTCAAAATATTTTCCAACGCCATATGAATCACGGCGGAAAAACTTTTCTTGATCTGGGCCAATAATCTGCATTTCAGGGTTATGCCTTTGTACATCAATGGCAATACGCATTTCCTTGGTGCATCCTGTGGAGAATGTAGCATCCTTACCTGCCCAAGCAGGAGGAACTTTTCTTCCTAGTAAAGCAAAGCTGTCTTCTATATCCTGAACTGTTTGAAAACGCCAGACGTTAATATAACCACTTCTTTGTACGCGTTCCCACATATACATAAGGTCATCGCCGTCCATGCCATCAGGCAATTGCTCTGCGGGGTTAATAATAAAAGTATCATCTAATTTATTACGCAAGCCTTTTACAAAAGCTTTTACCAATGAGATGGCCATTTCTTCTTGCCCAGGTATGCTCCCTATGATGCAAGAGTAAAACATGACAGTCTTACCGCTTTTGTGCGCTTTACGCATTTGAGAAATAATACCTTCGGCTCTTTCTCGAATTTCCACTTCGGTAAGTTTACGAATGTGGTGTGCACGAGCTTTATATTTAGTTTGATACTTTCCTTCGTTATCTGTCCAATAACAAAAAATATCACGCGTAAACTGTTGCGAATTAAATATAAGTGTATCTGCATTTCGCAAGCCCTTAGCCAAAACAATGTCTGCCTCTTTCCATGCACGTGCAAAAGTAACATTGGTTCGATAAAGGTTGAGTCTCTCACGCGTGCCATCATCTATAACGACTATGGATGATTCGCGTAAAAAATTTAATAGACGATTTTTACTTACATTATTTTCTCGCACAATGATGGCATCTTCAAGTAATTCGCTTATAATGCTATCATGCTCTACATCATCAATAGTAGGTGAATAAAAATAAAACCCTTTTTTAAGTGCAACAATAATTTTGTGACCCATGCGTTGTAGACGTTTTAACAAAGCCATATCAAAAACAAAACCGCCGCTAGTATCAGGTAAAAAGAGTATAGTTTTTGATTCATCTTCTTCTGAACCGATAAGGCCTAAGAAATCTTCCACCGAGGTAGATACGTTGTCAAAGGTGTCTTGCCATTGTTGCGCCGTCGGTGTGTTTTGCATGATACTACGAGAGCTTGCAGAAAGATACAT